>CAJJPW010000148.1 GCA_905193725.1 uncultured Eubacteriales bacterium | reverse complement strand
GACAGGCGGCGCATCTATGCTTTCGGGAGCGCGTCAGGCGGGATTAATCGTCGTCGTCATCGTGATCGTCATCGTGATTATCGTCGTGATCGTCGTCGCGATCAGGCTGGCGGTTGTCGTTTGAGGGGGCGGGCTCGCTGCGCTCCACGTCATATTCGAGGACGCTTCCGGTGGCCGCGTCGATCTCGTATTCGTACTCGGTGCTGCCCTTGATGAATTCGATTTCGTATTTGCGCAGGCCGTCGTCCTTCTCGAGCTTGGCCTTGGTGAAGGACACCTCGGCGGCGGAGAGCCCCGCGTGCTTCAGCGCGATGCTCTTGGCCTGATCCACGCCGATATAGCTGGAGGCGGCGGGCTGAGCGGTGGCGCGCGTCTCAATGCTTCTTTCGCGGATGGCGCCGGTGACCGCGTCGATTTCGTACTCATACTCGGCGGCAGCGGTGACAAATTCGATTTCGTACACCAGCATGCCGTCCTCGCGGTCGAGCTTGGTCTTGGTGAACGTCACGTCGGCGGCGGAGAGAGAAGCGTCGCTCAGCGCGATGGAGCGCGCCTTTTCGCGGGAGATTCCCTGAGCGCTGGCCACGGTTTCGGGGCTCGCGGGCTGCTGGCCGGGGCGCACGGTCTCGTTTTCGGCGAAGTATTCTATGCTCGCGCCGCACACAGTGCCGGAAACCGCGTCCACGTCATAGTCGTATTCGGCCGTCGCGGTGTAAAACTCGATTTCGTAGAGCCGCAGCATATCGTCGGTGTCCAGGCTGATTTCCAGCAGCGTGATGTCCGCTTCAGTCAGCCCCGCGTCGGCGAGCGCCTTGTCCAGCGCCTGCTGCTCGCCGATCACGATGGCGGCCGCGTCCTGATAGGTGGCCATTTCCAGCGTCTTCTGGCTCGTCAGCGCCCAGGCCCTCTTGATGATCGCGCCGTCGGTCGTGCTGATCCAGTATTCGTATTCAAAGCCGTCGCACCGGAATTCGACGTCATAGGCCGTCTGGCCGTGCTCGGTTTCAATCTCGGTGGGGAAGAGCAGCGCGCGCTCGCGGGTCGCGCCGGCGGCTTCCAAAGCCAGATTTTCAGCGGCGGTCTGGTCGAAGGCGCTCTGTGCGAAGGCCGTTCCGTTCAGCAGGAGCGTCAGTATGAACGTCAGAGTCAGCAGGGCTTTCAGCGTGGATTTGAGTGTCGTTTTCATTGAAGTCGCCTCCTTGTTTGGGATGCCCTTATGATACAGGACGCAGATGAGATGAAAATGAGAAACGCTCATTTTTTTTAAAATTTTTGCCGTGCGCCGATTCCTCCGAATGCGCAGCCTGCCGTTTTGCTGAAGCGCCGTCAAACAGTGCGCCTTCGAAAGAACAGCCTGACGCGTCAGTTCTCTGAAAAGTGCCCTCAAGCCTGCGGCGCTCCCGCTTTTTGTCCGCAGGCGGCGCTGATTGCCTGCCCGGCGCAAAGAGAGCGGAACCTCCCGCCGGAGATCCCGCTCTCTTCTATATTATATGTCATTGCATGGGGAAGCGGGCGGTGAAGGCGCTGCCTTTGCCCTCCTCGCTCACGACGGTCAGCTCGCCGCCGTGCAGACGCGCGATCTGCCGCGCCATAGCCAGCCCCAGCCCCGCGCCGTCGCCCGATCGTTCGGACGCGCCCTGATAGAGCCGCCGGAAAATTTTTTTCTGCTGATCGGGCGCAATGCCGATGCCGTCGTCCGATACAGTCAGCTCTATCGCGCTGCCTGCGCGGTGCAGCGTGACGATGATATGGCCGTTTTCCCGGCCGTAGCGGTAGGCGTTTCCGATGAGGTTGCCGAGCAGTCGCGTGATGAGCGTCTGATCGCCGGTGATGGAAATATCCGGCTCGACGTCTGTAGTGAGGGCGATGTTCTTCTCGCAGATCAGCGCCATGTCCTCGCAGACGGACTCGGTCAGCGCGCTTAGATTGAACGGCTCGCGAGCATAGCGGTCGGTCTTGCGCTCCATGCGCACGAGCTCCAGCACCGCCGCGTCGATGGTCTCGAAGGGGTTGTCCTTCAGAATTTTCTTATGCATGTACAGCGGGATGAACTTGGCCTCGGCATCGTCACGGGAGAAGCCGTAGGTCATCTGGGTCAGGTCGTTGGTACCGAAGGAGAAGAACTCAGCCTCTTTGGCGATTTCGTCAGCTGTCAGGGCAGCTCTAGGCACTTCGATCATGGTACCAACCATGTACTTCATCTCTACGCCCTTTTCTTTCAGCACTTTTTCGGCTGTCTCCACTACGATGTCTTTGACGTATTTGAGCTCTTTTACTTCTCCAACCAATGGGATCATGATCTCCGGAACGATGTCCAGACCGCACTCTTGTTTTACTTCTACCGCAGCTTCGATGACCGCACGCGTCTGCATCTCAGCGATTTCCGGATAGGTAACAGCCAGACGGCATCCTCTGTGTCCTAACATTGGGTTGAACTCGTGGAGGCTGTCGATTACTGCCTTTAATTCCTCAACAGGCATAACCATCTCTTTTGCCAGAGCGGCGATGTCGTCAGGATCGGTGGGCAGGAATTCGTGTAGTGGTGGATCCAGGAACCGGATGGTAGCTGGGCGGCCTTCCAGTGCCTTATAGATGCCCTTGAAGTCCTCTTTCTGCATGGGCAGAAGTTTTGCCAGAGCCTTTTGTCTCTGTTCCACTGTCTTGGAGACGATCATCTCGCGGATCGCAGCAATTCTATCCTCTGCAAAGAACATGTGCTCTGTTCTGCAAAGGCCAATGCCCTCTGCGCCGAACTTCACAGCCTGTGCAGCGTCGTGAGGAGTATCTGCATTGGTTCTCACTTTCAGTGTTCTGATCTCGTCAGCCCATTGCATCAATGTGCCGAAATCACCAGTTAATTCAGCAGCTTTGGTGGCAATTGCTTCGCCATAGATGTCGCCGGTGCTGCCGTTTAAGGAGATGTAATCCCCTTCTTTATAGACTTTGCCATCTGCTGTGGTCATCGTCTTTGCTTCTTCATCTACTTGGATTTCAGAGCAGCCAGCTACGCAGCAAGTTCCCATACCACGTGCAACTACTGCAGCATGAGAGGTCATGCCGCCTCTCGCTGTCAAGATACCCTCAGAAGCGTACATACCTTCGATATCTTCAGGGGAAGTCTCCAGACGTACTAATACGACTTTTTCTCCTCTCTCTACCCATTCAGCGGCAGCATCTGCAGTAAATACCATCTTACCGCAAGCAGCGCCAGGAGAAGCAGGCAGGCCCTTTGCAATCGGCTTTGCAGCTTTCAGTGCAGCAGCGTCAAATTGAGGATGGAGCAGTGTATCCAGCTGAGCGGGCTCAACCTTCATGATGGCCTCTTCCTTATTGAGTTTGCCCTCTGCCACTAAATCAATGGCAATTTTCAGTGCAGCAGGAGCTGTTCTCTTGCCGTTTCTGGTTTGGAGCATGAAGAGCTTGCCCTCTTCAATGGTGAACTCCATATCCTGCATATCCCGATAATGGTCTTCCAATTTCTGAGCTGTTTCTACGAATTGGTTGTAAACTTCAGGCATATCTTCTGCCAAGGTGGAGATGGGTTTTGGTGTTCTGATACCAGCCACAACGTCTTCGCCCTGTGCATTCATCAAGTATTCGCCATAGAGTTTCTTCTCGCCTGTGGATGGGTTTCTGGTGAAGGCAACGCCTGTACCACAATCGTTGCCCATGTTGCCAAATACCATGGACTGTACGTTAACAGCAGTGCCCCAGTCGCCAGGGATGTTGTTCATACGGCGGTAAACGATCGCTCTTGGGTTGTCCCAAGATCTGAATACGGCTTTTACTGCTTCCAGCAGCTGATCTTTTGGATCCTGTGGGAAGTCAGTTCCGATTTCCGCTTTATAGAGAGCTTTGAATTTTTCTACGATTTTCTTTAAGTCCTCAGCGTCCAACTCGGTATCCATGCTAACGCCTTTGGCTTCTTTTGCCTCGTCCAAAATCGCCTCAAACTTGGGCTTTTCCACGCCCATAACCACGTCGGAGAACATCTGGATGAACCGGCGGTAAGAGTCATAAGCGAATCTCTCGTTGTTGGATTTCTTTGCCATACCCTGCACGGCAATGTCATTGAGGCCGAGGTTTAAGATGGTGTCCATCATACCGGGCATAGAAACTCTTGCACCGGATCTAACGGATACTAAGAATGGGTTTTCCAAATCCCCAAACTTTTTGCCGGCAATTTTTTCTGTCTTTGCCATTGCGTCGTAGATTTGCTCTACGATTTCATCGGAGATTTTCTTTCCATCTTCATAGTACTTTGTGCAAGCTTCGGTAGAGATGGTAAAACCCTGTGGAACAGGCAAACCTAAGTTTGTCATTTCCGCTAAGTTTGCACCTTTACCACCTAGCAAGTTCCTCATTGAAGCGTCGCCTTCGCTGAAGAGATAAACGTATTTTTTAGACATACACATGCTCCTTCCAAAAATTATTATAAAGTAATTTTTTACAAATAAACCATCATTCAAGTATTCTAGTACAATATAGAATTATACATCATAATAAAAGGTAATACAAGCAATTTATTGCCATAAATCCCGCGATTTTTTCATTTTTTCGTAAAGTATTGCCCTGCTACGTTGCTTTTGTTTTTCCAATTAGAATTGCAAGTTTCCAGAGCGCTCATGGAAAGTAAATTTTTCAAGAAAAATCTGGACGCTAGATGCTTCGCCCTCCACTCTTTGTCCTCACAGCAACGCCCACTTCCCTTTACGCAGGCATAAAACCATCGGGGGTTTTTATTCCACGAAAAATAAATTTTTCCGGAGCAGTTGAAAGCTCTTAAGGTGCAGCCCGATATAGTAGTTTAAAAAGGCCATCGTGATTTTCGCCAAAAAATCGTCGCACTGCCAACTGGCCTCGCCCATGTGGATGGGAGAAGTCCGCAGCATCTCACTTAAAACTTGTCGCTGCTGTTCTTCTATGGCAATCCCGTCTGCGATATGCCCAGCGCAGTCTCCGCATATGACTCCCCCCTGCTTGGCGCTGATGTAAAAGGGCCCCTCTGTGGTGCCACATATCACACAGCGCTCTGTCTGTGGGCGGTATCCTAAGAGGTCCAGCATCTTCAAGCCAAAATAGCAAAAGAGCTCATGGGATTTTAGAGGTTCTTCTTCCACTTGGTATAGAGTATTGATGAGCAGAGAAAACAGCTTGGGGCTTGGCTGGTTCTCCATCAGCACTTTTTCGGTGAGCTCTGCAAAAAAGGAAGCAAGCAGGTATCTATCCATATCCTCCATGATCCGGCCAAAAGTCTTTTTGATGACACATTGGCTCAAAAAGTACTTCTCCCCTTTTTGATAAAAGCTATATTCCCCACAGGCAAATAATTGGCTGCACGACAAAAAAGGGCTGGTCTGCTTTCGAGAGCCCTTTGCCTGTGCGCTCAATTTGCCCTTGTTTTGTGCAAACAGCGTCAGCATTTTGTCGTAATCTTTATAATTGACTGTTTTTAGCACAATGCACAAATCTTTGTAAAACATTTTCCCGCTTAACTGTCCCGGTAGTTCCCGGCTTTTCCTAGATGGCGTTATTGATCTGAATTTTCCTCCTGCCCGGTCAGCTGTTTATATAGGAGGTAGTATCCGATCTCCCCATTTTTCCAAAATAAATCCAGCACTTTTTCTTCCACGTGATTTTCTTTCATCGCATGTCCTCCTCCACTGTTAGAATCTCCAGCAAACCCTTGGGG
>CAJJPW010000147.1 GCA_905193725.1 uncultured Eubacteriales bacterium | reverse complement strand
TGCTGTCCCTGGTGCTTGTCCGCCCTTCCGTACCCCACTATCGCCTGCTTCACTTGCAGCGGCGTATACTCGAACATCTCTCTCCCGCTGTTCATCGCCGCCAGCACCAGCACACCTCTGGCGTGGGCCACGCTCAACGCCGTCTTCACGTTTTTGTTGAAGAACAGCTCTTCAAAGGCGATCTCATCTGGGGCAAACCGAGAGATCAACTCCTCCATCGAGTCGTAAATCATCTTGAGCCGTTTGGGCAGAGATACCCCTGCCGGGGTGGAAATGATGCCGTAGTCTATGGGCTTATAGGAATGTTCCCGCTCTTCGATGACCCCATAGCCGATGGTGGCTAGCCCTGGATCGATTCCCAATATCTTCAAATGCCTTCCTCCCGCTTCATCCTTTTCTCTTTCCATCCTTCTTTTTCTTCATATATTAGTGTCCAGCTCTAGGGCTGTCTGCCTCCCCTACAAGGGACTTTATCCCTTTCTTCTCCTTCCGTCTGCTGTCCATCGCCAGGCCTTCCATGGGCCCATCCTAATTTTTTCCGCGGCTTTTTCTTGCCTCACATAGAGGATTGCCACTTTTTCCTCACTGGGCATCCACAAAAGGAGCGCATGCCTTTCGACTCTCTAAGGGCCGTCTGGCGCGATTTTTATACAGCCTTCCAACCCCTTCTTTGCTTTCAGCCGCAGGAAGTTAACCATTCGATGGTCTATCGCAACTTCTTTCCATATTATACTTTATTGTTTTTCGCTCTACTTGTCAAATGGATTCTTGGAACTTCTGTACTGGAAGGTACCCGTGTATCATGAGAGGCGATTCTTTTTCCCTGTATGTCAAATTCAGAGGATTTTTTTCCATCATCAAAAGGATTTTTAAAAAATATGCAAAAAGTTATTGCATATTTATGCAATTTAATGTATAATTATAACTGTTGAATTTGAAGTTCTATTTTTTGGAGGTAATGATATATGAAACTGAACAAAGTGGTACTGGCATACTCTGGTGGACTGGATACATCCATCATCATCCCCTGGCTCAAAGAGACATACGGCTGTGAAGTGGTTGCCGCCTGTGGCAACGTGGGCCAAGGCAAGGAGACAGAAGGCCTGGAGCAAAAGGCTCTGAACTCCGGCGCATGCAAGGCGTATATTGAGGATTTAACAGAGGAGTTTGTAACGGACTTCATCTTTGAGACGTTAAAGGCTGGCGCGGTTTACGAAAAGAAATACCTGCTGGGCACCTCATTTGCCCGTCCGGTGATCGCCAAGCGTTTGGTGGAAATCGCCAAAGCAGAGGGGGCAGACGCCATTTGCCACGGCTGTACTGGCAAGGGCAACGACCAAGTGCGTTTTGAGCTGACCATCAAGGCCCTGGCACCTGAGCTAAAGATCATCGCTCCCTGGCGTATTTGGGATATCAAATCTCGGGAAGAGGAGATCGAGTACGCCGAGGCGCACAACATCCCCATCTCCATCAAAAAAGACAGCCCCTATTCCATGGACAGAAACATCTGGCACCTGAGCCATGAAGGTTGCGATTTGGAAGACCCATGGAACGAGCCCAAAGACGATCTTTGCCTCATCTGTACCACCCCGGAAAAGGCACCGGATAAGCCCTTCTACTTTGAAATCGGCTTTGAACAGGGCGTGCCAGTATCCATCGACGGGCAGAAAATGGGCCCGGTAGAGCTGCTCACCAAGCTCAATGAATACGGCGCTGCTAACGGCGTGGGCATTGCCGACATGGTGGAAAACCGGATGGTTGGCATGAAATCCCGTGGTGTGTACGAGACCCCTGGCGGCACCATCTTGTACGAGGCACATGACGCTCTGGAGATGATCACACTGGATAAAGACACCGCTCACTATAAGGAGACGGTCGCCATCAAATTTGCAGAACTGGTGTACAACGGCATGTGGTATACCCCACTGCGCGAGGCTCTCAGCGCCTTTGTGGACGAGACCCAAAAGCTGGTAACCGGCACCGTGCGGATGAAGTTATACAAAGGCAATGCCGTAGCGGTAGGCGTCAAATCCCCCTATTCCCTCTATTCGGAAGAGTATGCTACTTTTGGCGAAGACCAAGTTTACGATCAAAAAGACTCGGCTGGATTCATCAACCTAGTGGGCCTGCCCCTGGTTGTCCGTGCCAATATGCTCAAAAAGGCGGGAAAATAGCATGAAGTTATGGGGCGGACGTTTTCAGCAGAATACTGACAGCTATGCGGAGAGCTTTCACTCGTCTATTTCCTTCGACAGCCGCATGTACCGGCAGGACATTTTAGGCTCCATCGCCCATGCTACCATGCTGGGGGTGCAGCACATCATCGACCCTGCCGATGCAGAGGCCATCGTTCAGGGGCTCCAAGAGATCCTAGCGGATATCGAAGCGGGCAAGGTGGAGTTTTCGGTGCACGATGAGGACATTCACATGAACATCGAGCGGATCCTCATCGAGCGAATCGGCGACGTGGGTAAAAAGCTCCACACCGGTAGAAGCCGGAACGACCAAGTGGCGCTGGATATTCGCATGTACATGAAGGACACCATAAAGAAAACCGTGGCTGCACTAAAAGGCGTGATGGAGGCGCTGGTGAGCATTGCCGGGCAAAATCTCCACACGGTGATGAGCGCGTATACCCACCTGCAAAAGGCGCAGCCCACTACTCTCGCCCACTACATGATGGCCTATTATGAGATGTTTCAGCGGGATGCACAGCGGTTTTTGCAGTGTCAGGAGCGGACGGATTACATGCCTCTGGGCTCTGGCGCTTTGTGCAGCACCACCTATCCCCTAGACCGGGAGCTAGTGGCGCAGCAGCTGGGGTTTGCCCACATCACTGCCAACAGTTTGGATGGGGTTTCGGACAGGGATTTTCTGCTGGAGTATTTGAGCGACGCTTCCATCGCCATGATGCATCTATCCCGGCTGTGCGAAGAGCTGGTGCTCTGGTCTTCCACCGAGTTTTCCTATATGACCTTTAGCGACCAGTTTTCCACCGGTTCGTCCATCATGCCCCAGAAGAAAAATCCGGACATGGCTGAGCTGATTCGGGGCAAAACAGGCCGGGTATATGGTTCTCTCATCACCCTGCTCACCGTGCTCAAGAGCCTTCCTCTGGCATATAATAAGGATATGCAGGAGGATAAAGAGTGCGTATTTGACGCGGCAGATACCCTCATCGCCTGCCTCACTGTTGCCGCTCAGATGTTAAAGACCGCCACCTTCCACAAGGATAAGCTTTTCAGCAGCGCGTTAAACGGCTTTACCAACGCCACCGACCTGGCGGATTATCTGGTGAAAAAAGGCCTCTCCTTCCGAGACGCTCACGGCATTGTGGGAAAAATTGTGCTGGATTTGGAGCAGCAGGGTAAGGCCATTTCTGACCTGTCCATAGAAGAGTTGCAAGGATACAGTGATATCTTTGAGCCGGATGTATACGATGCAGTGAGTCTGACCACTTGCGTCAATGCTCGGTGCATTCCCGGCGGGCCAGCTCCCCAGATGGTCAGCCAGCACATCCAAAAGGCACAGGAGTTTTTAAGCACTTTGTAATCTAGTTTCATATAGTTAGGCAGCGTGTACTCCTTCTATTACCTGGGGACACGCTGCCTTTCTATCTTCCTCATTGCGAAATTTTGCATAAAAATCGTATTCCCCTTTGAAAATGTTTCCCACTTTATGGTATAATAATATATATAGGATACAACGTGCAGTTTGCTTTGCAAAGCGTAAGTCCAGTTGCAGCAACACTGTATTTTTTTGCAGCTGAAATATAGATTGCTATTGCGGCCAAGGTTGTGCCGCAGTTGGTGGAAAGGAAGAGATAGCATGTACCAAGTGAGCGATACCGTTTTGTACGGGACAGATGGAGTTTGTAAAATTGTAGAAATTGTCACCAAACGCTTTACTCAGGATACCACAGGGCTATATTACGTCCTCAAACCTGTGTACCATGAGTCTGCCACTATTTTTATTCCTGTGGGAAACCAGACACTGACAGACAAAATGCGGCCAGTGCTTACCAGGGATGAAGTGCTCCAGATCATTCACTCTATGCCTGAGCTGGATGCGCTTTGGATTGCAGATGATGCCAAGCGGCAGAAAACCTATGAAAAGATTCTCCGCTCGGGAGATAGAATGCAGATCATTCGCATGATAAAAGCCCTGTATTCCCACGAGAAATACCAGCAGGAACATGGCAGAAAGTTTCATACGGCAGATCAAAAAATCATGAAAGAGGCAGAGAGCATGTTATATGAGGAATTTGCCTATGTGTTGGACATTCAGCAGGAAAAGGTTTTGCCATTTATCATCGACCATATCCATCAGAAACAGCCTGCCGAGAGGGAAAGTGCCTTGCTCCACTAGCAGCGTACCTTCCTCGCAAGAGTCCCTGTTCTCCTCCTCTCAATAGGGGGTCTTTTTTATTTGAGGACGCCAATACGCTATCGTGATCTCCAAATAAATAGATGGACTGAATTCCTGGCGCAGAATCGCTAGGAATATTCGTTTTTAGTTTAAAGTTGTAAAAGTAGATAACAGTACTAAATTTAGTACTGTTATTTTTTTACTGCTTCCCCCAGCTTCTTTTTCCACGCCAGTAGAAGAGCTTTTTCACTTTTCTCTTGCTTTATTTCCAATATTACCCTATTATTATGTATAGATAGATTATCATGCTTATGATGGAGATACATCAGCAGCTTTTGGGTATGATCGGAAAGGATCTGCAACCGGTGGCGTTTATCCGATTGCACATGCATAGTCTATAGACCTGAGTAGTCCATGGACAGCCATTGCCAGCACAGCTTGCGTAAGGATTTGCCAGGAGTCTTGTCATGCACCAAGTAAAAGGATGGTATATTTTATGAAGAAGGTTTTCATATCGGTTTTCATTTTGCTATTTGTGCTGGTACTATCAGGCTGTAGCACACTTATCCCCATGCCTGGGCGTTTTTTGGGGCCGATGCAAAGCGCACAGCCCTCTTGGGAGCCCAACACTACCCCAACGCCCACACCAGCGCCTACACCTACCCCAACGCCCACGCCAGTATGGGATCCCGCGCCTACCATTCCTCCAGCGTCCTTTGAGAATCAAAGATATACCTTAGATGAACTCTCCTTTGTCTATAGCAGTATCATAGAGCCGGCGGTAAGTATCGAAGAGGATTTATCCATCTTCACATATGCTCCTGTCAGTGGTGTGATTATGCAGGTTTGTTCCTCACCCCATGATGCTCTGTTAGACCCAGGGGAGCACGATGAGGCCTCATTGCAGATGGTGGATGATGTCTCGGTGGATGTATTTCTCGAATCCTATAGGGATATCTACTATTATGAAGAAGAAATTGTAGAGATCATTCCCGGTGTAGATGCGTATTACTGTTCTTTTAGTGGCACAGATTATGATGGCGTCGATTACGAAAACGTCGCTTACTTCGCTTTTCATACCGATTCTCACTTCTATAACATAGGCTTATATGCGGAATTCGGCTCCGATGAATCCTATCTAGACCATTTTTCAGAATTCATGCTTTCTCTTCAATTGGCCACTAGTGTTTAAGCGGCAAGTGATAACGCAAACCACAGCAGAGCCGACTTTGGCTCTGTTTTTACTTTTACGGCAATGTATTCTTTACCATGTGAATCCAATGGAATAGATTTTTTAACCAGATATGCCATAAAAATACTCATTCA
>CAJJPW010000146.1 GCA_905193725.1 uncultured Eubacteriales bacterium | reverse complement strand
GGACCACTGGTGTATCTGTTGGCTATCAGAGCCATGGCAGAGTAGCCAAGTCCGGAAGGGATAAACGCTGAAGGCATCTAAGCGTGAAGCCCCCCTCAAGATGAGATGTCCCATTCGAAAGAAGTAAACCCCCTTGAAGACGACGAGGTAGATAGGGCAGGGGTGGAAGTGTGGTAACACACGGAGCTGACTGTTACTAATAGGGTGAGGGCTTGACCAACAATCGCAAGGTTGAAAAATGATTCCATTAGGATGTAACATGTATGTAGTTTTGAAGGTGCAAACCTTTATATTCCTCCTTAGCTCAGTCGGTAGAGCATTCGGCTGTTAACCGAAGGGTCGTAGGTTCAAACCCTACCTGGGGAGCCAGTCGCATAAGCGACATAGAAAAAACACTTATTGCTAAAGCAATGAGTGTTTTTTCTATGCTTTTTTATATGAAAAATGAAATGGAATAAAATATTTTCCAGGAAAACTTTTTAAGAGAGTTACTTTTTACTTTTGAAAACAACTGAAAAGCTGTTTAGAAAATGTTTTTTGGAACAAGCAGTTCCATGCTCAATTTATTTGGAAAAATAGAGCAAAGAATAATTCTATCAATATGATAAGGGTGCAAAAGGTTGCGAGCAGGTCTTTGGAGTAAGTGCAAGCGTAAGTTAAAGTACTTAGTGCTCAATTTTGGCAGAAGTATCTTGATCATCAATGATTGTTTTTAAATATTTCCTTGGAGATTGCTTGTAATAGGATTTAAATGCTTTATAGAAATTACTACTATTGCTATACCCAATCATAAACGCGATTTCTTCTAAAGGCAAGGTAGAGCCTTTTATGAGCATAATAGCCCGCTTCATTCTCTGTTCAAATAATATTTGTGAGAAAGACTTGCCGATTTCGCGAGTTAAGAAATTGGAGATATAATTAGGGTGGTAACCAAAACGCTCAGATATATTTTTAAGGGTTACAGATTCACAGTGTTCGCTAATATATTTTACAATTTGATCTGCTGTTTTATTTGATGTCTGATCGTGCTGCGTTGCTTCATATTGCCGCACAACTTGCATTAAAAACGATAGGCACAGAGGCTTTAAAACATCCTGCGTATTTTCTGCTTTATTTGCATATTCCACTACCATTAACTCTAATAATGTGCGAATGCTAAAGTCATCTTCGATTTTAAAATGAATATATTCATCTGCAAAACTTTTTGTAGTGGGATCGAGAAAAAAGTGAAATAATTTTGAATTCGCAGATAACATAGGCAGAAATGAGCGGAAAAACACCTCTTTTTGAATAAGAGTACCGATAATGATAGTATCTTGATTGCTATGAGTCTTTAATGCATGACCAGAAAATGGCTGCCCTGCATAAAGCTCGCCTTCACCAATCGTGATGGAGTTATCGTATTTATAACTGAGAGATTCATATTTCCCTTTATAAGTGAAGTTAAAATAAAAGAAATCATGTCGGTGAAACACTTCAGGGTCTTTGCTACTTTTATGGACACAAATAATGATATCTTCTTTTGGGTCTCCTGGCCATTTGTACATTTTTTCCTGGCCATCGGCGATATTATGAAGAGACCAGTTTAACAGAGAATATCGCTCTTGTAGTGTATTCATGGCAGATTCTATGGATAAAGAAGCCATATCTTAAGTTCTCCTCTCAACGGTATTTAATATCAGTATAACAGCTATTCTTAATTTATACCAGTATATTTATTAATGGATGACATTGTTAAGAACGAATATAGCCGTAAAATATAATTAACTGTAGTAGTTATTGCAGAGTTTTCAATGGATGGAGGAGATAATATGCAAAGTAAAAAAATGCATCCCGCGGAAGAAATATGTTATGTGATGAAAAGGGCCTACCAGAGAAATATGGTATCCTCTGCTGGCGGGTGCCTGTCAGTGCGCGATGAAGAAGGATATATGTGGATATCGCCTACTTCACAGGATAAGGGAAATTTACAACCTGAGTGGATCGCAAAATATGACACACAGGGAAACCAATTATCTGATTATGCCGGCTCAATGGAATGGGATAATCATCTAGCTATATATAATGCGCGTCCAGATGTAAAAGCTATCTTTCACACACACTCTTCGGCGATGCTGAGCATCGTATTCGCCCGTGAACCACTGGCAACAAAGACGTTTGCAGGATTAGCGGCAAAATATAAAGACAAAATTGCGCAAATTCCCTTTAGCATTCCAGGCAGCGAGCAACTTTGCAGCGATATTGTTAAAGCAGTTAAGAACGACAAGGATATTTTGACGTTAGATAGTCATGGAACTTATATCCTATGCAGTTCTAATTTGTTTGATGCATTTAAAGTGCAAGACTTTATTGAAATGACAGCGAGGACACAGGTTATTGCTCCGGCACTTGGAAACCTTTTACCTGATTTAACAGAAGAACAGATAAAAAGCTATGTTGTAAATGCCGAAAATGAAGTGTTCGACGTACTAGAGAGAAAGCAAGAAACTTTAACGGAGTGCGCTGCGCGCAAGCAGCTTTGCATTTTGGCAAAGAGAGGATATGAAAATCGAGTCATTGACTGTCTGGGTGCTAGTTTCTCGCTGCGTCTAGGAGAAGATGATTTTATCATAACCCCTGCCGATGGTGATATTGCGAACCTGAAGAAGCACGATATTATTAGAGTGAAGAATGGAAAAATAGAGGAGGGGAAAGTAGCACCCGAACGCACTGCTTTTCATAGGGCGGTATATCTGAAAAATAGCGAGGTGGGTTCTGTATTGGTCGGTGCGCCTGCTTATGCAGCGGCATACTGTATTACAGATGCAAAATTCGATTGTTCTATTGATCCAGAGTTGACTTTCTGTATTAAAGGGGTAGAGAAGTATACCTTTGGAACGCCATATGAAGAAATAGCAGCAGGTTTTCACTCCAATCAGCTGGCGGCTATTGTAGAGCATGACTTCATCGCAGCAGCAGCGGTAAACGGTGTGAAAACACTGGGTATATTTGAATGCATGGATTATGCAACTCGCTCGGTAGTCGAGATGTCTATAAGAAATCGCAAACCTGTGCAGATTGCTGAATATTTAAAGTAGGTGAAGCTAATGAAAAAATTAGCAACCCTAGAGGTTGATATTGGCATTTCGACGATTCACGCAGTGATCGTCGCATTGGACGATGGGACACTTCTGGCGGAACAAGAAGCGGAATATACATGGGATGTCCTGGAAAATAATCGCGGGGAAATTGACCCGAATAAAATCTGGGAGAGCTCGCAGGATGCAGTAGCAGGCGTACTCTATAAAATAGATTTATCACGGGTGCATCTCAAAACACTTGCTTTTTCCTGCTTTGGAGACTGCTTTGTCGCAGTAGATAACGACGGCAATCCTGTTTATCCGATGTTAGAATTTAGCGACTTAAGAGCGGATGGCCTAGAAAAAGAGATCAATCATCTCATCAAGGGAAAACCCTATAACCAAATCACAGGCGGTCCATTAGCCCCTAATTACGTTGTCACAAAAATATACTGGATGAAAAAAAATATACCAGCTCTATATGAGAAGACAAAATATTTTTATAATATTCAGCAATTTATCTTGAAAAAGTTGGGGTTACCGCCCTTCACTGATTATAGTATGGCTGCCCGTAAGATGTTATTCGACGTAAAGGAGCATCAGTGGTCTGTTGAATTATGTAATATATTGGAAAAAGATCCTATCTGTTTTGGAGAGACCGCACCGCCAGCGACCATCGTCGGCAAAATAAGCAAATTTGGCCGTGTAACACTACCATATGAATTGCAGGTTGTTTTAGGAGCTCACGATGCACAGTGTGGCTTTATGGGGTTAGGTGTGAAAGAAAACAGTGAAGATGGCGTCATCATTGCCAATAATGCAGGGACCTATAATTTGTTTGGAACATTAAGCTCAAGATCGCTGGTATTCGATTCCACTTTAATTACACCAGGATGCGGGCCCTCTTTAAAGAGCTTTCACTACCAAGCGGGAGAAATGATCGGGCCGACGATAAATTGGTTTGTAAATAAGGTGGCAAAATCCAATCTGACAGAGTTATTTCAATCAGCGCATTTTGATGGCACATGCCATGTGCGGATGTTAAAAGACCCCATAACAGGCAGCGGGATATTTGGAGGCGTCTCCGTATTAGATGATGTATCCGATCTCTTCACTGGTTTTATCGAGAGTCTAACGTTCCATATGAAAGAATGGCTACAAGCGATGAATAAAGCATTCTTAGGGCAAGAAAAATTTCAGTGTGTGCGTATTGGAGCTGGAGGAGCGAAGTCCCTGCCTTGGATACAACTCAAAGCTGATGTGATGGGGATTCCCTTTGAAAGGGTGGAAAATTTACAAACGTCCTCAGTTGGATTAGCAATGATATCTGCAGTGGCGACTGGAGAATATCCAGACTACGATACTGCCTCTGACAACATGGTTAGAGTTAATTGTGTGATCGACCCAGATCAGGAGCGGAATGCTCGCTATCAGGAGGCATATGAAGCTTTTTTAAACCATTTATCATTTCTATAGACCCCAACATGCTAGCAATAAAAAGCCCCAGGCGAAGTGGCAAGTACCACTTCGCCTGGGGACTTTTTATCGAGTAATGCAGTAAGCAGTATTACTTGCTATCATTGAATATCTTGACGCTGTTGCGCTCAACAATATTTGTTCCGATTTCGACTTGAATGGACCGAGTGCGCCTGGTTTCTATTTTGTCCACAAGAATTTCTACAATTTTGGGGCCAAACAACTCTAGAGGAATATTGACGGTGGTCAAAGCTGGGGAGATCACTGTGCTGACTGGCCGGTTGTCAAATCCGATGATAGAAATATCATCAGGGATTTTGAACCCCTTTTCTTTGATAGCAGACATAGCATAGCAAGCTAACAGGTCATTGTCTGCGAGAAATGCTGTGGGCAGATCATCGCAGGTATTTAAATATTGCGCCACGTCTTTTTTTCCGTCAAGCTCCGAATAATCTACCTCGATGACGTAATTTTGCTGAAACGGCAAGTTATGATTTTCCAAATCCCGACGATATTGCGCATAGCGGTCGATGAAACTAGTAATCGCAACTTTACTTTTGATGTATCCTATCTTGGTGTGCCCGCACCCAATGAGATATTCAAACGCTTTATGGATGCCTTGAACGTTGTTTATAGATACTGAATCGATTTCGTGTTCGGGAAAACTATTGTCAAAGCAGATAAAAGGCAAGCCCGAGTCGATAAAAAAGGGCAGATCGTCAAAAAACATTTCTACGGCGAAAATGATGAGGCCTGCATAGGGCATTTGGCTGATCTGCTGAAGCTTCTCCACATCTGTCATATTTCTATTGATGTATACAAAATTTAAAGAATAGCCTTTGCTCAGAGCCGCCTGATTGATTTCCTCCAAAATATATGTGTAGAAAGGGGATTCATTGATAATTTTTTCGCAGCGTTTATACACAACAAAGCCAATCGGCTTTAAATCGGCAGAGGAACAAAGCGTATAATTATCTTTTAACAAATAGGTACATCCCAGTTCCTGGATTTTATTTAATATCATTTGTCGGGTGTCAAAGCTAACGCCAGGGCGCCCATTTAATACTAATGATACGGTAGCTGTGGATACCTGCAACATTTCAGCAATATCTTTTGCTTTATAATTCACGGTTCGTCAACATCCTTTTAAATTAATGATTAAATTTAGTG
>CAJJPW010000145.1 GCA_905193725.1 uncultured Eubacteriales bacterium | reverse complement strand
AGAGTGGGTGCAAAAGCTCCTGCTCGACGGGACGTTTTACCACCTATGGTACTTCCCAGCGGCAATCTTAGGGGTGTTGATCGTCCGAGGCCTCACCGAGCTCAAATGGCCTGCCGCCCTTGGCATCGCCTGTGTGCTCTATCTGGTGGGGCTGGGAGGAGACAGTTACTATGGACTGGTGGAAACCGTGCCTGCGCTGCGAGCATGCTATGAAGGAATTTTTTCGGTGTGCAGCTACACCCGCAACGGCCTGTTTTTCGCCCCACTGTTCGTCCTTTTGGGGACGATGGAGGTGCGATTTTCAAAGCGGACTTCCATTTTGGGATTTTTTCTATCCCTGGCGGCCATGTCCGTCGAAGGGCTGTGGCTGTACAGCGCTAAAGTGCAGCGCCATGACAGCATGTACCTGCTGCTGCCTCTGTGCATGCTCTTTTTGTTCTCCTGGCTGTGCTGTGCAAACGGAAGACAAAATACCAGGGCGCGCCGGCTCTCACTGCTGCTGTACATCGTCCATCCCTGGTGCATTGTGCTGGTGCGAGGCGGAGCAAAGGCGGTACATCTAGAGCAGCTGTTCATTCAAAACAGTGTGGTGCACTTTTTGGCGGTGCTGCTGCTCAGCTTGCTTGTGGCCAATTTGGCTCTTGCCCTGAGGCCCATCTCCATAAAGCCCAAAGGGCGGGCCTGGCGAGAGCTGGATTTGGGCGCTCTGGAGCACAATGCCCGGGAACTACAGAGGGCTTTGCCGCCCGGGTGTGCGCTGATGGGGGTGGTGAAGGCAGATGCCTACGGACACGGGGCAAAGACGGTGGCCCGCTTTCTCCAAAAAAGGGGAGTAAAGGCCTTTGGGGTGGCCTGCTTATCCGAGGGAATCGCCCTGCGCAAGGCGGGGATTCGGGGCACGATCTTGATTTTAGGGTATACCGACCCCAAGGAAGCGGTGCTGCTGAGACGCTGGCGGCTGACACAGACAGTGGTAGATGCCAGCTATGGCATGGCTCTATCGGCACAGGGACGCAAGGTGCACGTCCACTTAGCGCTGGATACGGGAATGCACCGACTGGGCATCCCAGTAGAGAGCAAGAAGGAAATCGCCCAGATGTACCGGCAGAAGAACCTGCGGATCGACGGGGTATTTTCCCATCTGTGCCTATGCGACAGCCTAACACCAGAGGATATGGCCTATACCCAAAGGCAGCTGACTGAATTTTATGAGGCCGTCCATGGGATCCGCTCTGCTGGCTACCGTCCTGGAAAAGTCCACATTCAGGCCAGCTATGGGGTGATGAACCTGCCAGAGCAGCCCTGCGACTACGCCCGCATGGGCATCGCCCTCTACGGGGTGCGCAGCGATAGCTCCCCTGTAGAGCGGCATTTGGATCTACAGCCTGTGCTATCCCTCCGAGCGAGAGTGGCATTGGTGCGCACCATCTTGCCCGGGGAGGGAGCAGGTTACGGCCATGCCTTTCGAGCGGAGAAGACCACCCAGCTGGCAGTGGTATCCATTGGCTATGCCGATGGACTGCCCAGAGATCTGCCTCAGAGAGGCGGGGAGGTGTTAATTCGAGGGGAGCGCTGCCCTATGGTGGGCAGACTCTGTATGGATCAGATGCTGGTGGACGTCACTCATTTAGAGGGGATAGCGGCAGGAGAGGTGGCAACGATCATCGGTGAGGAGGGAAACCAAAACATATCCGCCCAGGAGGTGGCACAAAAATGCGGCACCATCACCAACGAGTTGCTTTCCAGACTGGGACATCGGCTGACCACCGTGGAGAAGAATCCAAGCCCTTGAGGGTCCTAGTTTGTCTTGTTAGCCTCCTTGCCTGCCATGAGGGGCAAGTGAAATTGCCGGAATAAGCCTTAGGTAAGCAGGGAGATTGGGTGGACGGCGCTTTTGCGTTGTGATACAATAAATAGAGCAATATACGAAAACAGCTTTTGCAATGAGGAGGGTGCAGCGTGGAGAAGAAAGGGAAAAATCCCAAGAGAAATGCTTTGATTGCCTGTATTGTCATTGGAGTGGGAATTCTGCTGGCCATGATTGGTGTATTTACCGCTCAAGACGGCAAAATCAACCCCTTGCTGTACATAGGCGGTATCATGGTGCTGGTAGGTATCATATGGAATTTGATGACCATGAGGAGTATAAGCCGTAGGCGCTCTTAACTACCTGCTTTGCGCCAGAAAACATCCCACAACTGGCTGATAGGCATTGTGGAAAGAGAACTAGCGAGATACAACCCTGCGTTTACGCTGGGTTTTTCTTTTGCAAAGAGGATACTGCCTCCCAGGGGATGGTACGAAATGGCATAGCTTGGTGGCAGCCATGACCCTCACCGCCTCAACGATTGGCCACACAGCTCCAGCTCTCGTGGGCCCTAGATTGACTGAACGCTGCAATTTGATTTGCGATATGAGATCTGGCATTATGCTGGTGGCAGTGGATGAAGCGTGACGCTGTCCCCCTCTCAGTCGGCTTCGCCGCCCGCTCTCCTCCCGAGGGCGAGCCGAGGCATTCTAATCATGTCTCCCAAAGGAAAAAAGTTTTGGTCAATTTTATCCGCTCTATACGGTATCCAGTCCAGGCAGCGAAGCCACCACACCTATTGCCGTCGGCAGACGCTGCACCCCATGCCGTATAGGGAGTGGGTAGTTACAAAATGCCAGTCCCTCGGGAGATGCTACGAGCTTATCAAAACCCCTCTCCGCCTCGTTGCCCTCAGGAAAAGGCGATAAAAAAAGGTTCTCTTGGGGAAAAGAGCCTTTTACGTAGAAATTGTTTGCGTTGCGGATGTGGGGAGCGGTCATGTGAAGAACGGCCGCCCCCTGGCTTCATAAAATCACTCGTGAAGGGTGAACAGCCATGCACAGTTGCAGGTGTCATCTGTGATGTCAGGGTAGCAGCTGACGCACTCACAGGTAAATCGGCTGTCGATCACCTGAGCAAACCCGGTGTACTCCACAATGCCCACAGACTTACAGGGATGGAACTCCATGCCCTTGCGGCTTCTGGCAGTTTGCACCCGACATTCCAACGTGCGGTACAGCAATGTATTTGCCGAGACGGTGATCTCATCCCGGTTGATGTTGGCGTAAAAGCGGAAGGACAGCGCCTTTTTCAGACCTTCAATGCCCGCCTGTTCTGGCAGTTTTAAAAAGGCCTTGATCCGCTTGGCTTCGATTTTGGTAAACCGAATCCACGCCTGTTCATCGTGCTCCATGGCCTCATCCATGCCTCGCTTTCGCTCGATGGATTGAAACCACACACCGTCCAGTGCCAGCCAGTTTTTAGCGTAGATTTCTATTAATTCATAGAGCTCCTCCCTTGAAAGAGATTCCAGCATCTTGTTTTTAGGCATTTTTATCACTCCTATCTAAAATGATATTAGCTATAAATTGCTTTGAAAAGTAAGCGGTATTTTATTTTGCATTTCAAAGGGAATTACTTAGTTCCGCAGCAAATTTAATTCTTTTTCAATATCTAAACAGCTCATAAAGGTGGACATCAGGCACCCGCCAGCAGCGCCACTGCTTTTCACCCGCCCGATGTTGGCAGATGAGATACCCCCTACCGCGTAGACTGGAAGGGCCACCCTCTGGCAGATTTCCTCTAAAAAGGAGATGCCGCGAGGGGGAAGATCCTTTTTGCAATCCGTCTGAAACACGTGCCCTGCCATCAAATAGGTAGCTCCCAGCGCTTCTGCCTGCTGAGCTTCCTCAAGGGAGTGGACAGACACCCCCACTGTAGCAAATTGACGGGCCGCCTGGGGCTGACTCTGGAAATCCGGCAGCGACAGGTGGATGCAGTTTGCGCCTAAGTTGCAGGCCACTTGGGTAAAGTGGTGCAGGACGCAGGGCACCTGATATCGACCGCAAATTTGCAGCGCTTTTTTGGCCAAATACTCATACTGGCCCTCTGGGAGATCCTTTTCCCGCAGAATGACGGCGTCGATTCCGTGGCAGGCCAGCTGCTCGATCCGGTGTAAAAAATTGTCCGGGCACAAATGCCGGTTGGTTACTGAAATTATTTTAAACATAGATGTAATCACTCATCACAGGCTGTAACCCTTGGTTTAAGATCATGTGGAAGATCTCATCCACCGAGCGACCGTCGTCGATCTCGAACTGCTCGTCCCCTTTGGCGTTGCCTGTGTGCCCGCCAATGCCCACATCCACACCTGCCGAGATTTTTGTGGCGGCGATTTTGATGATGTTGTCTCGGAACCGGGCACACTCTCTGCTGGAAATGGTGATGGATGCAAAGGGCATGAAGATCCGGTAGGCGGCGATCACCTGCAAGAGCTGTGGCTCATGGACGTCTCTGGGGTTGATTTTGTCGTTGTTGATGATGGGGCGCAGCCGGGGGCAGGAAAAGGCGATTTCCGCATGGGGGTATTTGCGCTGTAACAGATAGGCGTGCATGCCTGTGGCAAAGGCGTCCTTGCGAAAGTCGTTGAGTCCCAAAAGTGCGGCAAAGCCCACGCCCCGAATTCCCCCTTTGAGCGCTCGCTCTTGGGCGTTGAAGCGATAGGGGAACACCCGTTTGTGTCCAGCCAGGTGGAGTGTTTCGTATTTCACTGGGTCGTAGGTCTCCTGAAACACTGTGACGAAATCCGCACCGCACTGGTGGAGATAGGCGTAGTCCTCTGAGTTCATCGGGTATACCTCCAGTCCCACCACTCGAAAATACTTTCTGGCGATTTCACAGGCTCTGCCGATATAGTGGACGTCGGACATTTTAGGGCTTTCTCCGGTGAGCAGGAGGATCTCCTCCAGGCCGGTACTGGCGATGGCCTGCATCTCCTGTTCCATCTCCTGTTCGTTTAGCCGAGCTCTGTGAATGTGGTTGTGACAGTTAAAGCCGCAATAGATACAGTAGTTTTCACAGTAGTTGGCTAGATACAGAGGAGTGAACAGATAGATGGAGTTGCCAAAGTGCTTTCTGGTCTCCTGCTGGGCCTTTTGGGCCATCTGCTCTAAAAAGGGAGCGGCAGCAGGGGAGAGCAGCGCTGCAAAATCCTCTGGCGTACAGGACTCATGGGCCAGGGCGTTTTGCACATCCTGCTCGGTATAAACGGTATCGTCGTACCCGTCCATGGCCGCCAGCACCTGATTCATAATATCCGGCTGGAGCTGCTCCATGCCGGGAAGATATGTCATGTGGTCAATTTTCTGGTTCATGTTCGTGTGCCTCTATTCCTCTAAAAATCCCGTCAGTGGGGAAGACGCGCTAGCGCCTCGCTCCAAAATTCTGCCCATGCCAGAAAGGTAGGCGGTTCTGCCTGCCTCGATGGCCTTTTTGAAGGCCTCTGCCATGGCAGGAATATCTCCCGCAGTGGCGATGGCGGTGTTGCACATCACAGCGCTGGCGCCCATCTCCATGGCCTCACAGGCCTGAGAGGGTTTGCCGATGCCCGCGTCTACGATGATGGGCAAGTCAATCTCGTCGATTAAAATGGAGATAAAGTCCTTGGTGCACAGCCCTTTGTTGGAGCCAATGGGCGCCCCCAAAGGCATGATGGAAGAAGCCCCGGCGTTTTTCAAATCTCGCGCCACATTGAGATCAGGATACATGTAGGGCATGACCACAAATCCCTCTTTGGCTAGAATTTCTGTGGCTTTGATGGTCTCGTAGTTATCCGGCAGCAGGTATTTGGAATCGTGGATGACCTCGATTTTGATGAAATCTCCACAGCCGATTTCACGCGC
>CAJJPW010000144.1 GCA_905193725.1 uncultured Eubacteriales bacterium | reverse complement strand
GCGCCGCATTTAATAATAGCTGCTTTGTTGTTGCTATTTCTGTTATTTTGTTGCTTGTACTCATTGCACTCGTCAGTGTTTGCACTGTATTTGCTAATGAAAATATGCTATTAGTTCGGCTCACTATATTAAAAAAATCATCAAATACTGTCCCTGTGGATTTTGTATTTTCCCCTATTTCCTCCATCATTTTGCTCATTTGCTTCATGCTCTTTTGCACATTTTTCATCACGTTATCCATCGATTTCGTCTCTTTTGTAATTGATTGTAAAGTCTTATCAAATCCAATATTTTCGCTCATATTTATTTTCCTCCTTATCGTTTTTATATAAAAAACCGCATAAATGCGGCTTTTTCTCAAAATTTAATCTTTTTATCTGTTTCTATATGTATTTTATCCATACATTAAATCATATTGTTGTTGCGTATAACGACTTATAGTTATTAATACTTGTACTACTTCTTTATCCTCTAGTACTATCAGCAAACTAGCGAAAAGTGGAAATTGCCCACTTTCAGCCAACTCCATCTGATCCGAATAATCTATTTTTACCCATTGATCACCTGATTGCTTTAAATGATAAATAATATTCAAGTGTCCTTCTTTGCAATATTCATCATATTTACTATATATTTCTTCTAAGCTCAGTCCTTCTATTACCTTATTATCTGCCACAATCATTGGATCCCCAAAATCTTTATATGCCTCGTAGACTTCTTCTAATGTGCTTCCTAATCCAATGCCTTTGCTTGTATTACAATTCTCAAGTTCTTCTCCCTCAAAAATTGAATAATTAATTGAAACCTCACCCATATCAGTTTGTGGCCATTCATCACTTACAATCTCATCTCCGCGATACAAATAAAAATCTTCATTTTTAATACTATTCGCACCGCAACCTACCAATAGGCATGCCATACTCGCCAGCGCTAACAATCCTGCTATTATCTTTTTTTCATCTTCCCTCTGCCCTTTCTTTTTTCTTAACTTTATTCTTACTCTTTATTCTTCTCCCGCCTCGATTGATATTGTCACCTGTGTCACTTCTTTGTCCACTAGCGCTATTAAGAGATAAGCGTTCATTGGTTCTTTCTTATTCTCCCTAAGCTCTTCTAAGTCTAAATAGTCTATATTCGCCCATTGATCTCCTGATCTTATAAAATAGTAAACAAGCAGTATTTCTCCTTTTTTGCAATATTGATCATAATCCTTATATAGAGTTTCTAGGGTCAGCCCTTCTATTTCCTTCCTATCCACTGCTATTTCTGGGGTACCAAAATCTTTATATCCTTCATACACCTCTTCTAGTGTACTCCCCAGCCCTATCCCTTTGCTGGTATTAAATTCTTCATAGGTCTCCCCTTCAAAGATTAAATACTCTACTCTTTCCTCCCCTTTCTCCGGAAAGTCATCACTTAATACGTTAGTTCCCGCATAAAGATAAAAGTCCTCATCTTTCACATTCCCATTTACCTTGCCCGGCCCTCCGCAACCTGCCAATAGGCATACGATACTCACAAGCGCTAACAATCCTGCTATTATCTTTTTTTTCATTTTCCCTCTGCCCTTTCTTTTTTCTTTATTTTTATACTTATTGAAGTATAACTAGTTCTAAATTTTACCTCTTCTCTATATATTACTATATATTTCCATATATTTGTACTTTTTTTTCTTATTTAGTCATTAATTTGCTATTTTCCTTTTATTTCTATTCCTCTGTTACACTTCAGAGAGGCAAAAGAGCAGGAAAATTAGTATCCTGCTCTTCCCATCCTCACTTCCTCCCAGAATTCCATAGAGGCAAATATCTCTATCTCCACCTTCCTCTCAAAACGAAAGCCAGTGGGTAAAACCAGCGAAGTCACTTGGCCTTACCCATCTGGATTGAGGAAACACCGGTGGGCAAAACCGAAAAATTTCCCCTGCCTTACCCACCGAGAATGATGAAAATCTCTTAAGGTCTGCCATAACTTTGGTCTAAATTTACTTCTTTCCCAATAAAAAAACGCCTCAAGGCGCGCCTAGTCTCTCAATGATTGCATACTTTCTATCATGGCATGTTGAATATCGTTTCCTCCAATTTCTCCACCAGCTGAGCTGCTATCTTTTCAATGTCTGCTTCTTCTCTCACATTAAATGTGTTTCCCGTGATAATTACGCCATTTCTCGCCGACATATTTTTGCTGGTGGAATTGGAATAGATCTTAGAGCCTGCGGGCAAGTCCATCAGCTCTGGGCCGTGCTCGCCTACCCAGGTCATGCCGCCGCCAAAATACGAGGTGCCCAGGGCGTTATTTGCCGCTTCCTTTCCTTTGCCCTCTTCTTCCTCGCCAAACACCTCTCCTCCCATGGGAATGCCACGTCTAATGGCGCTTGTCAAGTCGTCAATCGATCCGGATCCACTTTCGATCGCCCCTGCCAGCGGCGTGACCACCGTCTCCTGCAATTCTTCCGCCAGGCTCTTGGAGCCCTCATCCAGCAGCGTGCTGACCTGCCCGGCAGCCAGATCGAACCATTCTGTAAAGGCCGAATAGTTTTGGTCTACCAGTGGGCCTATTAGGGCGTCCAGGTCCTCTGAAGTGAGGGTGGGCAGGGTCTCTCCTTCCAGATACCCTTCCCCCTGCAAGCCGAACAGTGCGCTCCGCGCCATATTTTGCTCTTCTGGCAGCAGCTGTTGATCTTCCGACAGGGCCAAATAGTCCGTAAGGCTTTGAATGTCATCGAGGGAGAGCACAACCCCCATTAGGTCTTCTTTAGAGGCGCTCGTCATGAAATCCCACATTCTCTCTTCTGGCGTCATGCTGTTCAAATAAGCCTGCGCTTCGCTTTCTGTCATCCTGCTCACATTCCCTCGGCGGTCAAATGTCAAGCCCTGCTCTTCGGCATATTCCACCATATAATCAGGGACTTCGCCGCCCATGACAACACGAGGGCCGGCTAACTCTTCCAGAGCTAATAACATGTAATCTCCATTGTTATATCCTTGCTCCAGCTGCATGGCAAAATCGTAATTGGCTTGGTTTTCGTCTTCTCTCTTTTGAATATTCTCTTCGTGAGTGCCTCTTTTGCCCATCCAATAATATATATCATTATATACATCATTGTTGAATCCAAAGCCCATCTCTCCATCTGATTTATCAAATTCTTTAAACTCATTCACATCAATCGAATATCCCTCTTGTTGCGCAAGATCATTTGCCGTCTTCCAAAACCCACTCTGCTCAAATTCCACCCAAGAGCTACTACTCAGCAGAGCATTGGCAACCCCTGTTTTGATTGTCTTCTTTGTTAACTCGTCCATATCTTCAAACTTTTCTTGGGATAAAAACTTTTCCATGTGTTCTTGGATCAAAGTATCATAGCTATTATCTCTAAAATATTGAGCAATATCATCAATGGCATCCTTATCCGCTTGGTTTTGCTCGTCTAGTGTCTCCCGTGGCAGCACTTTCTTCCAGGCTTCTTCTTTTTGATTCCAAGCAGCCAGCCTCGCTTCTTCCACGTATTCGTCCAGCGCCCCCTTCATCTTTTCTTTATTCAGGTCCTGGATGACTGCCAGCTGGCTTTTATAGGCGTCGTTTTGTTCCCAAAGCAGCTTGGTCGCGTCGGGCAGGAAGTCCACCAAGTCTCCCACCACATTGTAAAAGTTCACCTGCTCGCCGGCGCTCAGGTTGGTCATATCTCTCAGTTCCTCGTACTTGCTGATGAGGTTATCTGTGTTGGTTACCATGTCCTGCTCTACGCGCAAGGAGCTAGCGGCCTCTTGGATCATTTCCTTATATTCCTTTCGGCTCTCCTCCAACGCGCTGGTGAGCTTTTTCTGCTTGCTTTCCGCGTATTCCATCACACCTCCTACACCGCTCAGCACGCTGCCCACCGTTCCAATCAGGGATAAAACATTCCCCACTATCGGTATGCTGGAGACTACGTTTTCACTAAGGATCGATACAATGCCAGCTAATCCATCTCCAATACCTCCTACTGTGCCCATGGCACTGCCCATTTCACTCAGTTGGGCCCCTGCGCTTTGTGATGCGTCCCCCGCATTTGTCAGGCTCTTTTCCAGAGCGCTCACGCTTTTTTCCGCCTCCTTCACTGCCTCGCTCATGCCTCTGGTGTTTTCCTCCATTTTTTCCAGCAGGCTTAAGACTTTTTCGTTGATTTGCATAACTTATTCCTCCTTTTATTTTTCTTAAACAAAAAAGAGGCAATTGCCTCTTTTTTTGTTCGATACTCATTGTTCTGTTGATACCCAAACATTCCAATTATTGTATATAGAAATCATAGAAACTTCTCCTTCCAAAAGAACTAATATTAACGCATATCTATTATACTCTTGTGTAACCATTTTTCCCTCATATTCCCTCAGGGCATCCCGTCCAGATAATTCTTCGTTTTCTACCCACTTCCCATCTTTCTCATAATAATTAAATGATAACTTAATCCTATCTGCCTCTTCGATCTCTGTTTCATATTTTGTCAGCAAATCCCGGAATCTCCCGCTTTCGTATATGGTATCTTCAAATTTTTCCTTTGATATCTCCATATATGCTATTTCATCCCCGCTATATACTTCACAGATATCTTCTAGCGTGCTGCCCAGTTTGATTCCCCTCTTGGTCTCCGCTCCTATTAGGCTGTCTTCTTGTACAAAATTCAAATCATCCATTGGCCCATTTAGTAGTGATGGGGCCCCCAGTTCATCTATCAGGCAACCATAATACTCATCCCCCAGTTCCTGCACCAGTTTCCCGTCTTTGTACACATCAAAGTCCTCTTCCTTGTTGAGCTTGCCGGGCCCTCCGCATCCTGCCAATACCCCTATGGTCATCACCAGCGCCAATAGCGCCCCTATCATCCTCTTTTTCATTTTTCTTCCTCCCTTGCCCTTTTGGGTTCATTATACCACATCTTTCCAGAACCGTCTCTGTCGAAATAGGTCTAATTTCATCGGATTATTTCCCTCTGCATTTTATGACTCTCCTGGATAAAATGTCTCAAAGAGGCCTGGTCTGCTTTACCCTCTTGCCTCTTTATCGCTGTTTTGCGCGTCTTTTGCATTTTTCTCGAAATCCCGCCATTCCTTCTGGCCCCTTTGCGTTATTCCCTTTCATGAGAAACCTCCCTTTCTCTTAGAGATGCAGAAGAGCAGGCATCATCCCATCCTGCTCTTCTCCTCTTCTTTTTTCCAAACAAATATCGCGGCCTACGCAAGCCTCCTTTTCTTTGATTCCCTGCCTTTTTTAGGCCTGACGCGATTACCGGCTATTCCTGCTGCTCATCCGAATGTTCCACCTCTCTCACCGTTGTCTTGGCAAACATGCCACTGAGCTCCAAGATCTGTTTTCCAATTTCCAACTTGTCTTTCCCAGGCAAAATGTCTGCCACTTGCGTATCCTGTGCGAGGTATCCCAAATTCTTTAGCTCTTCGGCAAGCTCTCGCAGGCTGGGGCTGCCCAGATAACACAGATAGGCGTCTTGCCTGTTTTTATCCTCATAGCTGAGCCACTCTTCGATCTCCTCGTCCGTCAGGGATTCGATCTCAATTTCTTGATCCAACGCGCCAATGTAGAGGTTTCTATGCTTGCGCACCTTTTTCTCCTCCAAAATCCTTTGGGCTTTCCGTACAAATTCCTCTAAACTCTTATTTTTCATTTTGTGATTCCTCTCTTTCATTTTTTAAATTTTTTGCCAACCTTCTGGCAGTTTTTTGTTTTTTTGATCATTCT
>CAJJPW010000143.1 GCA_905193725.1 uncultured Eubacteriales bacterium | reverse complement strand
GAATTGACCTTCGTATACATAAACAGGTTGACCGGCGTGATGATGGGGCGCTTTTCGCCCAAAGCGCTGTTGATGTTGTCCAGGCAGTTGGGATGCCCTGTGCCGTTGTGATAGAAAAACTCATACATCTCGGGGCGGCAACAGGGGTGGAGCAAATCGTGCTGGCCCACATCGTCCTGCAACAGCCGAAACATAGGGCGATACAGGTTGGTGTAAATCACATCCCCTTTTTTAAGCCCTAGGGATTCATTGCAATCGATGGTGACGCCGGTGGATAAAAACTCGTTGAGGTCGCTGCTGGTCTGGGCAAAAAAATCCACCACTTGGTGGCCCTCCACATCGATAATGGAGATATACTGGCCCTTTAGCACGTCAATTGCCCGGCCGCTGCATGCCGGGATCACATATTTCTGGTTCATCATTTTCCTCCTTCTGTGGGTAGCATGTTATTGTTTTTTTGCAGCCCGCTCTGTTTTTCCAGCAACAACTGTTCCCGATTGGGATGGGTATCGTCCAGCAAAAATTTTGCCCATGGGCCTGGGTGCACTTCAATCTCCTGGGCACAACGCAAAAGGAGGGAGCAGTAGGAGGAGATTTTGTCCGCCACCGCCTGCTCACAGTGTTGGATGCCCAGCTGGTAAACGATGGCTGTGAGCTCGTAGATGGCCAGCCCAATGGCATGGGTCTCCACATGCACCGCTCCACAGGCTTGTCCGATGGCGTGGCATAGGGCGATGTCCACAGGGCTTGGGAGCTCCTTTGCCATGGCGTGCACCTGGAGCAGGGCCTTTTTTGCAATTGGCATTTTGATTTTGCCTCTGGCCCATTCCCAGCAGAGGGCTAGGGCAGTTTGTGGCCTTGTATCCTCTGGATAACGGGACTTTAACGCCTCCACCGGCACTTGGGCACCCGTCAGCGCCCACAAAACCAGTGTTCGGCGCTTTTGCTGTCTCATCAGCTGGAGCAACTCCTGCAAGCAGAGGCTGTTGCGGGAAAAGAGTATTTGATTTTTCCGCCGAAGCTTGTCTCTCACATCGGTCAAATCCATGGGAACTTCTCCTTGAGCTGCATCTTATGAATTTACGCCTTTGACTACTGTAAGCTATAAAACAAATGCTTTTCTCATTATATCAAATACAGGAGGAGAAGTCGACCACCAGAGGGAGGAAGGGATGATAGGAAGAAAAAGAAAATGTCATGGGAGCAGGCGTTTTATGTAGCGATATGTACCGCTTTCCCAGAGGGAAAGCGACGGAAGATACCGTTACGGTGTGGTGGTTACCGAATCGCAGCATCTAAAATCGGTATCAATATTGTGAGCGATCACGCGGGCTTTTAGGTTTCTGGCATTGCACATAGCGGTTGTATTGCCAGACAAATCCAACTCCTCTGGCAGCACAAATTTGATGCACTGCACCAAAATATCCTGGCAAGAAGGCTCGCTGTGTGCAGGGATGGCGAATGTCTTTACCCCTCTTGGATATTCTGTGCCGTTGTCGTCTACTTCGGTCAAAACCACGCCCAGTGCCACACGCTTGTTGGGGCAGACGTTTTTCAGCGTCAAGTTCAGCTGTACGATGCGACCTTGGGACTCTAAGAACACATCTCCTAAGTCTACGACCATGGAATCCTGGCAACCCTCCACAGTGAAGTCCACGGGAACAGGGCAGGGTTCGATAAATTCGCCGCCACCGCAATCCACTGTCACAGTAGGTGCGGGGAAGGTCACCGCATTACCCTCAGCGTCGGTATAATCGATGGATTGGTTCACCAGCTTAGTGCCAGAGGTCTGGGCAGTGTGCTGGATGACGAATTCCAAAGACGCACCTTCGTTGCTGGAGACGCCTAATTCATCGATTTCCCATTTGATGGTGTTGGAATCGATGAGGGTAGCTGTGCCTTTGGTGGGCATATCCACAGTGGTAATGGAGAAGTCAGGATTGATGACTTCATCGATGACGATGTTAGTAGCGCCGGGCTTGGAGATGTTCGCCGCAAGGTCGGCAAAGATCTGCTCCAGATCGGCGTCATCTGGGGTTACTGCCACGTGAGAGGCGTCTGGATCTGTGGCCCAGTCATTGAGGACGCTCACGTCTATGCCGTCCGAGCCGATCAGGCCGATGCAGTAGATGATGATGCCGGAGGCGCGGGCTGCCGCGGCGACTGGGCTGGGGTTGGGCCCGTGCGGCAGCTGCCACAGGAGACGGTGGAGGACCAGCAGTGGTCTTTCCATCGGTAAACATGACGATGACCTTGGCATTGGTGGATGCTGGGTCAAACATCTGAATAGCCTTGGTAAAGGCGTCGGCGTGATTGGTAGAACCTCCAGCGGTGAGGGCATCCACGGCGGCCTTGAGGTCGGCTACTGAGGTGATTAGCTGCGTATCGTCTGTAGCGGTTTCGGCAAAGCTGACGATGCCGATGCGGCTGCCAGAGCCAATGGTTCCATCTTGAGAATCATCGGTGGCCTCGTCGATGATGTCGATAAATTTGTTTGCCCCGAGTTTTAGATTAGCCAAGGGAGAGCCGGCCATGCTCCCCGAGCGATCTAAGGTCAAGACGATATCCGTTGGATTGGATGAGATATCTGGAGCGGCGGCAAGCGCTAGTGTCACGGTGAGAGTTCCAGCACAATCGATCTGATTGACACTGATTTGTTTATTGGAATTGGTAACACCCATTTTCATTTCCTCCTATATATGATGGGATGAATATCCCCTTATATATACTATGTTAGGTAGTGAGAAGGGTGTATAGAGCTTCATCTGACGGAACAAATAGAGCAATAATACGTACATAAAGGTTTTGGTACGGTATATTAAGAGTCGCTTTTCAAGATAACATGAGCTTTAATTATTTGGGTAAGTAGGTAAATAGTGTAAGGCAGTGAATCCTATATGCAGAACGTGGAACAGCAGCTGCTGATGAGATAATGATGCACTTGGGAGAATGTCCCTGATAAAAGGGATAGAGCTGCTGTATCATGGATTGGAACTTTTTCTATTATTTCGTTCCTCATATGTCAACGTCCAAATACTCAATGTTCCCAAAATATTAGTGGAATTTGTACAATTCTTTGCGCAAATCTCATAAAAACAAAAGGGATATGGGGTCTAAGCGCGGCATATATATGAAGAGAAATTCTGTTTTAAAAATGTGTATATTTTGGAAACATGTGATGAAGCGGATAATTTGCATATGTACAACATTCTAAAAATTTGATAAGATAATAGCAGAAGCACGCGGCCCAAGGGGGCAAGGAATAACCGGCGGGGCAACGGTACAAGGGGCGCAAGAGGTGCGGCTAGTGGAGTTCTGAGGGATACAGCACAGAGGCGCGACGAGTGGTGTGTAGCGCAGAGGCGTGGCTGGTGGAGTTCTAAGGGATGTAGCACAGAGGTGCGGCTAGTTGGCCCAGAGGGATATGGCACAGAGGAGCGACGAGTGGGGTGTAGCACAGAGGAACAACGAGTGGAGTTCCGAGGAATGTAGCGCAAGGGACGCTATGAAGAGGCGGATTTGAGCGATGTTGTGCAGCACGGCGGAGAAAAGGATTGGCCAAGTAGATGGGTAGCCTCTATGGCACTGGCAAGAGACAGGGAAGTGTGGCCTAGAGCGCTGTGAATTCACAGCCGGGGAAAAGCAGCTAGGGAGATCCAGGTTGCGGCTTCACCAGCTTTTGGGTCTACGAAGAGTTGGTGAAGAGTAAGCGTGTTAACGGCGCATATAACGGAGTAAGAAAATGATCTGCAGCAAATGTCATTATGAATATAGCGAGGAACTCGGCAGATGCCCTAGATGCGGGCACGAGGGAAATCGCCGCATCGGAGAGATGGAGAGCGACTCGCAAGAGGTGGAAGAAGAGATTGTAGAAGAGCGCATCCAGGAAAAGCGGCAGCGCCCTACCACATATGCTCGCAACATGTATATGGATAACATGTACTACACCTATCCCAAAAGTGAACAAAATGTATACCAAGAGGAGTTTGACATCTGGGAGGAAGAAGAACAGGAAGGGCAGAAAAAAGGGTATATTGGATTGATCCTGGGGATCTTTGGAATTGCCTTGGGCGTGGTGGCATTTTTGTTATTCTGGAAGTTCAGCGTGTGGGGAATCGTCTGCGGAGTGGCTGGTGTGGCACTGGGCATTGCAGGTATCGCGCTTCGGGGGAAGGTTCTAGGCGTGGTGGCAATCGTAGTATCGGTGCTGGCCATAATCGCCTCCATAGCGGCTATGCTGCTAGTGGAGCAGGGCAAAGACGCTACGTTGGAGCACGGCCTGATCATCTCGTACCGGCAGATTGAGCAGATCAAACAGGTAGCGCAGGATAACGGCATCTACACGGTAGAGGACATCATGGATCTGGCAGAGGAATACCATATAGATCAAGTGAGCGATTTGGAGCCCTATGCTCAGGAATATGGCATAGATAACTTTGACGCCCTCCAACAAAAAGTAAATCAGTTGGGCATTTACGACGTGGAGGATTTGCAGGAGCTCACGCAAAAGTACGGCATAGAGAACATCGACGATATTGAGCGAGCGATTTTGATCATCCAGGGAATGGATTCCATAGGGATTGGATAAAGCTGAGCGAAAAGGAAAAGGAACGAAACAATCTCTACCAGGGATTTGTGATAGAAAATTAGCCGGGTTAGACCAAAAGAAAAATGAGTTGAGGTGGAAAGAATGATCTGCAAGAGATGTAAAACAGAGTATGACGATAATCAGGGCGCTTGCCCTGCCTGTGGCTATGTCCCAGCGCCCCAAACCAATGAGCAAGATTCCATGGGGGCAGGTGGCGCGCAAAGTGGCGCATCCCAGAGCCAATATGGGGCACAGAGTCAATACGGAGCGCAACAAAATCAATACGGAACACAAGATCAGTATGGGGGGCAAAGCCAGTACGGGGCACACGATCGGTATGGGGCACAAAGCCAGTATGGGGCACAGCAAAGCCAATACGGAACGAGCCAAACCCAGTATGATGGGGCACAGCAAAGCCAGTATGGAGCAACTCAACCCCCCCAGTATGGAAGTCAATATACTATGCCACAAAACCCGTATAGTGAGCCTCCTAAAAAGGGAAAGGGCATGGCCATTGCGGCGATGGTAGTGGGCATTGTGAGCCTGTGTGCGTCCTGTTTTGGGTGGATAGCCATTATCGGCGGGGTGCTAGCCATTATCTTTGGCGCGGTTGCCATCAAATCCGCGGGAAGAGGCATGGCCATTGCGGGGATTATCACTGGTGCGGTTGCTATTGTACTGGCAATTTTGTTCATCGTATTGTTTGTGGGACTTTGGGGCAGTTTGTATGAGTCCTTTGGGGATTACAGTTATGATTACGACTTTGGCAATGACTACAGCTACGACTATGGAAACGATTGGGAACAGGATTTTGAGGATATTTTTGAAGGACTGAATACTGCCTCGCCTGAGGACATCACGTCCATAGCCAGCCCATGGGGTTTGCCAGTGCAAGTGGCTCTCTGAGCTGATGAAAATAAAGACAGATCGCCCAGGACTGAAAATCAAATGATGAAGAAGAGACCTCCGAGAAAGAGGTCTTTTTTTGTATAAGGAAAACCCCGTGTTAGACACGGGGTTCGTTGAAGCTATGCGTTTGAACAATAATTTTCCAGCTGTTAAACTAAAATTGCGGTCTGGCAACTGCAATAAAGTTTAACAGGAGGAAAATTAAATGAGTCTTAACGACATAAATAGTTTAGCGCATTCAAAATGGAATTGCAAA
>CAJJPW010000142.1 GCA_905193725.1 uncultured Eubacteriales bacterium | reverse complement strand
TGCAGAAGGTGTACGATGCGGGATTGAAAGTGGTGGTAGTACCAGGGCCGTGTGCGGCAATTGCGGCGCTAACTCAATCTGGCATGGATACGGGCGGTTTTTTGTTTGTGGGATTTCTTCCCCAGAAGCAATCTAGGCGCAGAGAAGTGCTGGAGATGCTGAACCACTGCCCATATACCTCTATTGTGTATGAGAGCCCTCATAAACTCAAAAAAACCTTGGGAGAGCTGCAAAATACTTTCGGAGAAGAACGGAAAGTTGCCCTGCTAAAAGAGCTTACCAAGCTCTATGAAGAGCGCCTTTCTGGAACACTGGATGAAGTGAATCGGGCGCTAGAAAATAGGGAAATAAAAGGAGAGTATATTCTGGTGATAGAGCCATATATGCAAGGCCCAAATGAAGAATTGCAGGATGAACAGATCGTGGAAATGCTCCGCCAGTATATCGCCCAAGGATGTTCCAAAAAAGATGCGATTAAAAAGACCTGTGAACAGACGGGTATGGGGAAGAATAAAGTGTACAATCTAGCCAACGAACTGGACTAAAATAATGGGTTAAGCCTTTTCCAATGTGCGTACGTTGCTACTTAGGGCGATTCGGTATTTTCTCGCCGTCCAATAAAATTGCCCTGGCGTCATCCCCGACATCTGAAATGCCTGAGGGGGAGTAATCTCCTTGTTGAGCCACAGATGATAGATGGCAGGGAAGCCATCGGGAATGGGGTTAGGGCGACGCCCCAAGTGGACACCCCGTGCCCGGGCAGCGGCAATGCCCTCGGCCTGGCGCTGGCGAATATTTACCCGCTCTACTTCTGCCACATAGGAGAGGAGCTGAAGCACAATATCTGCAATTAAAGTGCCCACCAGATCCTTATCCCGACGGGTATCCAAAAGCGGCATATCCAGTATGAGGATATCCGCCTTTTTATTTTTAGTAATGAATTGCCATTCTGTCAAAATGTCCTTATAATTTCTGCCCAAGCGATCGATGCTTTTGAGCACCACGAGATCGCCTTCGCGTATCTTCCGACGCAGACGCTGATACGCGGGACGGTCAAAATCCTTGCCGGATTGTTTATCCATGTAGATATTTTTTCTGGAAATACCAAATTGTAGCAGTTCAATCAGTTGCCGGTCGGCTTTTTGCTCCAGCGTCGAAACCCGCATGTAGCCGAAAATATGAGACATAAAAAACCTCCTTTATACTGAACTACTCATATTATTATACAGGAATTTTACATGGGGAAAACATCGGAAATAATTGATATTACTAGTAAAAAATGAAAAATAAATAAGAAAAGGTGTATTGAAACAAATATATGGAAATGACACTGGCTTGAATAATCCTGTCTCAATTTGAATGGATATTTCAGCAAAATAGGAGAAATAAATTTACATAGATATGAGACGGCAGGTAACACTAAGGAAAAAAAGGTGTTATATGCAAAAAGATTTTGTACCTCAAAAGATATTTTTAGAAAAGGCAGCACAAGAATATGATCAAACGGAAGAACTGATAGAAAAGTATCCCAATGTTCCGGTATTTTTTATTGAGCAACATCATAAAATAGACCAGTTGCGCAGCCAACCGCTTAGCGCTTTCCCTTCCCTCAAAAAATACTTGGTCATCGGCGTGAGAAAATCGCTGACCTATGTGAAAAACCAAAAGACATCGGATTATCTGGTGCCCTATACCTCCTCGGGCTGCAGCGGCATGTGCCTTTACTGTTATTTGGTATGCAATTTTTTTCAGTGTTCATATCTTAGAGTGTTTGTCAACCGACAGCAGATGATGGATAAACTCATAAGAACGGCGCAAAAGTCTGAAAAGCACCTTACCTTGGAAATTGGCTCCAATAGCGACTTGGTCTTAGAAAACACGGTAACGGGGAATCTGGAATGGACTATTGAACAGTTTGCCCCAGTATCCAATGCCCAGTTGACGCTGCCCACAAAATTTCATATGGTAAAGCCCTTGTTAGGACTCAAACACAGTGGAAATGTGACCATTCGCATGAGCCTCAACCCAGATCTTCTCATCTCCCGTGTGGAATTGGGGACTAGCAGCCTAAGCCAGCGATTACAGGCGCTAATCCATCTATATGAGGTCGGATACCCTGTGGGTATTCTCATCGCCCCGGTGATGATGGTAGAAGGATACGAAGAGCTTTACAAAGGGCTTATGCAGACCATAAGCGATGTACTACCAGAGAGAATGAAAAGGGGACTATGTGTGGAGATTATCTTCATGACATATGGCGTGGCACAAAATCAGATTAATCGCCAGGCCTTCCCCAATGCATATCCCATTTTTGATCCTAAGATGATGAAGACCTGTGGCAGGGGAAAGTATCGCTATAAAAGTGAATACTTTGAACAAGGGGAGAAATATCTGGTAGAATTGGTAAAGTACTATTTGCCCCAGTGCCATATCGCATATGTCTGTTAGCAAAATGTGGGGATATTTCATAGGATAGTAATAAAAAAAGGAAAGGACTGTTGGAATTGACGCAAGAATATCCCTTTAAAGTCATGCCACTACCCTATGCTTACAATGCATTAGAACCTTACATCGATGAAAAGACCATGCGCATTCATCACGACGGACATTATAGAACATATGTGGAGAACTTAAATGATATTTTAAAAATGTATGAGGAATTTCAAGACTGGAGTTTATTTGAGCTGCTCACCAACCTCAACCGCTTGCCTGTGCAAATTCGCAAAGGAGTGCGGGATAACGCAGGAGGTGTGCTAAATCACGACCTATTTTGGCTCTCCATGGCGCCAGGGCGCAGCGCTCCCACGGGAAACCTCCAAAGGGCGATCGATCGGGATTTTGGATCCATGGGCAATATGATGAACGCTATGACAGAGGCAGGCAAAAGCGTATTTGGCTCGGGCTGGGCATGGTTGGTTACAGACAAAAATGGAAAGCTCTCCATTGTGACCACGGCAAACCAAGATAATCCCATTTCCCAAGGGCTCTATCCTGTACTACCGCTGGATGTTTGGGAACACGCCTATTATCTGAAAAACCAAAACAGGCGAGGAGAATACATTGAAAATTGGAGAAATGTGATCAACTGGAACCGCGCCACGAGAAATTACGATGAACTGCTAAAACAGTTTGGAAAGCTCCCCAGATAGCATAGAAGGTGTGAATACGCTGCAAGCCCTAATAAAAGCTTACAGCGTATTTTTGCACAGATAAACGCAATTAATAGGAGAATAGAGCTAGGCGTACCAGGCGGTCTGCCGCATCTTCTAAATACGCCTGCTTGTGCTTTTCCATGGTAGAAAAATCCATAAAATCGCAGACAATGGGCATAACCGCATCTACATGGTGCTGGTAGATCTGGGAATAGTCTGGGCCCAAGACGCCACAAAGAGCCAACAGGCGGGTATTTGTGCAGTATTTGCCTATGCCGCTGAGGACTTTGCCCTGTGCGCTTTGTCCGTCAATTTTTCCTTCACCTGTGATGACCACGTCCGCCCAAGAGACCAACTGTTCAAAATGGGACATGTGGAGGAGAAGGTCGATTCCCAGATGAAAGGTGGCGTGGAACGCCCCCAAAAGCATGGCCCCCATGCCGCCAGCAGCGCCCCCTCCTGGTAAGGAATCCAATGAAACACCCAAAATCTCTCCCATAAGTTGGGAGAGATGGTTCATGCCCGCCTCCAGTTCACCTAACATCTCGTGATCTGCACCTTTTTGCGGCCCAAAGGTATAAGTGGCACCCTGAGGCCCCAATAGATGATTTTGTACATCGCACAGCACATCAAACTGTGTCTCAGAAATGCGTGGATCCATAGTGCCAAGGTCAATGCGGTCGATGAGGCTCAGACCAGCTCCTCCAAAGTGTTCGTTGTGGTCGACGTATGAGATTTGCGCCCCTAGCGCTTTGATCATATCCACTCCACCGTCGTTGGTGGCACTCCCCCCTAGACCCAATAGAATGCGGTGACAGCCCGCATCTAATGCGTGGGCAATCAGCTCTCCTGTGCCAAAGGAAGTGGCCACAAGGGGGTTGCGCTGTGTGTTCAGACCCAGTCCGGAGGCCTGTGCCATTTCAATGACACCAGTGCCGTCTGGAAGAATGGCCCATTGTGCCTTGACAGGTTCTCCATAGGGACCGGTAACTGTGTTAGTCATTACCTGGCCGGGCAGTAATGAGAGAACTGCCGCTAGAAACCCCTCACCTCCATCTGAAATGAGAACCTTTTTGACGTGAGCCGATGGATGGTGGCGGAGAATGGCCGCTTCTAAGGCGCAGCTGATCTCACGGGAAGTAAAAGTGCCTTTAAAGGAATCTGGCGCCAATAAGATGTTCATTTGATCCTCCTGAAGATATCCATTCCCAAAGGCCGCATACATCTGCTCAAGAAGGGGAAAGGTAGTATAATCCCAAATCCGTATCCAAGTTTTGCAGCCCCGCTACGATGAAAAGCTGCTGGATGCCATGGAGGTCCATATAGGATGATACATCCTGCCGAAAGTATCGCAGATCTAACACATGTATTTCTCCATAGTGGTTGGCCAAAAGGGGCAGCAGAGTATGGGCATAGGAATCCTTTACTACCAGCAGTTTACCACAGTCTGCATTGGCTGGCAAATCCGTATGAATGACCATGCTGGCGTGATTGCCATCTAAAAATACGCTATAAGGATCTCCTTTCTCCAACCAAGTAGGGCTTAAAAGACCGGAAAGAGAGGTATTATCATCGGTGAACTCCACCCAGCTGTGGTAGGACCTGGTGGGCTGTAGCCAAAAAATGCTGTCGGGTGTCAGAAGCTGGGTGCCGCTCTTGGCGTAGTATGAGCCCCGAAACTGGTCGGTGAGCAGTGTGGGAGTGAAGTACTCCTCACTATGAGGGGTGTATCCTAAAAACTGGCCCAACTGCTCATAGGCCACATATGCCCCTTGCTGTGTCCAATGATGGTCCAGACGGAAATACAGGTACTTGTCCTTTTGCGCCTCAAGAGGCTGCAATAGAGAGACGACAGTGGCAGAGCCATGTAAGGCATTCTGTATCTGTTGGATGGTCTCACCTTGGTCTGCATTGAGAGCAAAGGCGGGGAGCATTTCTGGATAAATGGCTGTGCTGGTGGGCACGGGCATTACAAAGACCTGGAAGTCTTTATGGGACTTGGCAAAGGCCTTGATATGCTCTAAATTGGTTTGGAGTGTTGGACCCGGGGAAGAATATCGGGCCAGCAAATAGTCATCTTTGCCAAAATAGATTCCCTCATTTTCCTTTTTCTGCAACAGGTGATCGCTGGAGATTTTTACATCCATAAAGGCATCGCGCAGGGGAAATTGATCAGCTAAGTATTCGTCAAAATCTTCGGTAAAGCGTCCGGATTGAAAGCTCTGCCAAGAAAAATCAGGAGGGGATGCCAAGTTGCGATTCTCCCGCTGAGAGAACTCCCGATCGGGCAACACAAAGCTGGCAAAAGTAAAGACTCCTAATATGAGTAAAAACGCGATGGGGAGAAACTTACCTGGATGTTTCATAGCAGCTCCTTTCTAAAAGCGGAAGTACAAAAAGGGATTATACGTCAGGCTGACCAAATGGGCAATGCTCACCACAAAAATCAATATGAGACAGAGGTTCGAGCAGACGATATACCACTTGCGGCGCTGGATGGATGGGCTATGCAGCCCCAAGAAGCTAGTAAGAGGCAGGGAAAACAGGATGCACAGCAACAAAAGACCGCCAAAATGAGAGAGCAGATAGAGAGAAGTCCGATCTGCAAACAGGGAATTGGCGAATATAGCCTGAAAATA
>CAJJPW010000141.1 GCA_905193725.1 uncultured Eubacteriales bacterium | reverse complement strand
CCAGCACCACATCTCCTACATCTGTCTTGCATTTGCTGTACACCTCTGACAGTGATCTACCCACCATCATCTGTACCAACTGTTCTTGAGAGACTTCCTTTGTCTTGCCCGTTCCAATGTATACTCCATCGCGGAACACCGTGTATTCGTCTGTGATTTCAAAGATCTCCTCCAGCTTATGGGAAATGTAGATCATGCCCATGCCCTTTTCCTTCAGAGCACCGATGATTTTGAAAAGCCGCTCTGTCTCGCTTTCCGAAAGGGAGGAGGTCGGTTCGTCCATAATAATCAGTTCTGCCTTTCCCAGCACAGCCTTGGCGATCTCCACCATTTGGCGCTTGGCCTGGCTCAGCTCAGACATTTTGTCACAGGCGCGAATTCCCTCTATCCCTAAATCTTTGAGCACAGCGTCTGCCTGCCTCTCGATTTTTCTGCGGTTTAGCAGGCCAATTTTGCCGCCTGGATATCCTCCCAGAAACATGTTATCCGCTACACTCATATCCATAATGCTCATCAGCTCTTGGTGGATCATAGAAATTCCCAAATCCAGCGCTTGCCGCGGGTTTGCCACGTGAATTTCTCTTCCTTTTAGCCGAATTGTACCGCTGTCTCTTGCGTACATTCCCAAAATGATCTTCATCAGCGTGGATTTTCCGGCGCCGTTTTCACCCAACAGCGCATGTACTGTCCCCTTTTTCACTTGTAAACGGACGCCCTTTAGTGCGTTCACTCCTGGAAATGTCTTGGATATATTCTCCACTTCCAATAGCAGCTCTTGCTGTCCATGACAACTACTCATTTTCCCCTCCTTTAATGCTCTTAGAATGGCCTGCAGCTTATTTTCTCGCTCATGCCAACCCATAGTCCATTCTTTTGACCTTATTTGTTTTGAACCCTTTCCCCTAATACCAAAGAGACAGCGTTCAAATTTCACCGTTTTTTATACTCTGGGAGGGATATCTCTAAAAAGTCGTTTTTGCTCTGCGTTGCATTCTTTTCCTCCCATTCTCACTGCCTTGTGGACAAGCCACGGCCTATTTTGCGCGAATTTCATCAAAAATCAAATATTCCCTTCATTTTTTGGTCATTTGCGTTGCTATCTCTACTTAATTGTTCATTTGGTTTTTTCCATTTTTGTGTTTCAATTCATTTATCAAATGAAATAGGAGTATTTCCAGATTGTGTCGTCGATAAAATGATCAGTTCTATATAAAAAATCGTCGTTTTCGCTCTTTTTATCTAAGAATAGCATCAAAATGTTCAAATGTCAAGAAGTAAATGATTAAATATAGGCGATTTACGATAAAAATATGACTGTTTACAATCATTTTAGTAAATTTCATGAGTATACTTGACTAAAAACGCTTATCCTAGTAATATTATATATAGTGCATAATAAGAAACACAATTTGGCTTTAGAGAGCACAAATTAGATGATCGAGGTTTTGTTTATGTTAGATAGGCAAAAAATACTGGATTTTATTAAAGAAGAGGGCGTTGTCACATCGAAGGAAGTGGCTGACAAATTTTCCATCAGCGAAAGTACTGCGCGGCGCGCACTCTCCCAGCTAGATGCGGCGCACAAAATAAAGAGACGGCATGGCGTAGCGTTTGTGTCCGATCCCAGTCCCGCCTTAATGAAGGCCAGTGGTGATTACCGCATTCACGTAAATTACGACTTAAAACACCAGGTGGCTTTAAAAGCCGCATCACTTATACAGGATAATCAGACGCTCATTTTGCTCACTGGCTCTGCCGTCTACCATCTGGCCCATGTGATTCGGGATAAACATATCACCGTAATCACCAACTCCATGTTGGTCTTTCAGGAATTACAGCATTGCAGCAATATAGAATTGATCATCTTAGGTGGGTATTACAATCGGAGCGAAGGGGAAACTTCTGGCTATATCACCAATAGTAGCCTTTCCTACTACAGATCCGATTATCTGTTCATGGGAACTTGTGGCTTTGACGAGTATTCGGGCTTCTCCCATTCCAGTTATTCTATCGACATCTTTCGCGCCTGCTTACAGTCCTGCCGCTACGCATGTGTTTTAGCAGATAGCACCAAATACAACAAAACCACCGCTTCCATCTCTGCAAAACCCAGCGATATCTCCTATCTATTCTGTGATAGGGGGCTTAGCCCGTCAGTGGGAGAGCGCTTTAAAGAACTCTATAATGTGGAAGTACTTTATCCAGATGATCCGAACTAACTTCATATAACCATGCCATCATTTTTTTCTATTGCATTACAGGCGAGCGGTCCACGAGAATGCTCGCCTGTCTTTGTGAGCAGCCGATCTTTGGCATCCATTTGCTTTTCATATTCTTCTATTCACACGTCCCCATCCAAGGTCATCTCCCCGCCCTATCTTTTTCTATCTATTTCTCATCTGCACTTGCAAACCTCTCATGTTTCCTGTATCCTTTGCATATACTAACGCCAGAAGGAGGGAGTTTTATGCAATATTTGCGCAAATGGAATATTGCCGGGGCCATCTTCACCTTAATCTTGGGAACGCTACTGCACTTTGTCTACGAGTGGTTTGGTGGAGGTGTGTGGTCAGTTTTTGGCGCCGCGAACGAGAGCACTTGGGAGCACTTAAAGTTGATCTTCTGGCCCATGGTGATCTTTGGCATTATCGAATACATCATCTATGGACGAAAAACAGAGGGCTTTCTGTGGGTCAAAGTGCTGTCCATATTGCTGGGCATGGCCACCATTGTGGTGCTATTTTACACCTACACCGGGATCTTAGGGTACCACATTGCCTTTGTGGATATTGCCACCTTTGTGATCGGCGTCATCCTGGCCTATCGATTTGCCTATGTGAGATTGTCTCGGCAAGAAAAATACCCTACCTCTTCCTGGCGGGATATCCTGGCCTTTGTGCTGCTCCTGATTTTGGTGGTCTGTTTCATCTGCTTCACCTTTCAGCCGCCCCACATTGCCCTGTTCTTAGATCCGATAACTCAAACTTATGGCATTTAAGATGTTTTGTCCTTGCTCAAACTTATTTTTTGGAAAAAGAAAAAACAGGTGACATTTATAAAGTGCCCCCCACTTGTTAAATAGTATGGTATCGAACAAGTGGGGGTTATATTAAGGAAGTGCCAAACCATCAGTATCCATATCGGAATTCAAAAAACACTTGGTTACATTAATACTCCAATCAAGCTAATCCATCTTTTCGCACAGCATCGGCTTGGTCTCGTTCTAGCCCCCACTTCACTCTGGGCACAGTCATTCTTTACAGGTTCCCCCGAGCACTTTTCCGTTCAGTCCGTACGGCCAGCCTATCAATTCCTTCCAAATCAGGTCGCTCATATTCTGTTTCCCTTGGTTCATTCACTCATCTTCTTTAAATACTTCCAAGCCTTGGTTTTGGAAGATGCTCTGCTTCGGCTCCGAAAACATCGGTACTTCAAACACTGCGCCTAAAACTTCGTCTCCATATTCTTCTTTCCATCTCTCAATTACCCCTGTTTAACTTTTTCCTGCCATCTGCATCGATGGGCAGCCAGACAAATATGTAACTGCCAAAGCAGAGATCACAGCAGTCTACCAGGAAAATATAGAAAGTATGGTTTGCGGCATATCACAACAGGACTTCACAGCCGTCATTGTCCCCTGAACCGCAAGACTATCTAGTGGCCCATAAATCAGCTGGGATTCATTGGTCTTGTCATAATAAAAGATAACCTCTCTTATAACAAGAGGAAGACAGTAGGAAGCACTCTCTCCATTCATTTAGGCATAGCGAAGGACTTGCTGCCTGCTATTCACAGACTACAAAAAAAGAGAGCTAACATCGTTAACTCTCTTTGTATCATCGTTTTATGATTTTGGTACCATCTTATATACGCGCTTCTTAGTTTTTGATATCTTCTGTATCAAAAAAGTACATATACAAAATAATCGTCTTCCTAACTTTCCCTGCCCCATCAGACAGTGAAATCATTAGGACTATTTTCCTGCATTATGAAATTTTTATCACACTCGCTGGAAAACAAATCTATCATCAGTAATAACAGGTATTCCATCCCTTTTCCACTATCATTTAGCAACCAACTTCTATTTGCTAAATTAGGATGCCACTTGCTTTTTCCAACTATACAGCCCCTGCTCCAGATCTTCCACATTCTTGTGGTCTTTCCCTAGCTGGCACTGCACTACTAGGTCTGCAAAATTTCACCAAATTATAACCCTTTGCTTTGGTTAACATTTTCTCACTAGAACTTTGGTATTTTACATCTAGTAGCTTTCCCTGTTATCATTCTCTTTTACTACAATTACCATCCTTTGTTCTCCAGCGAGTGCATTATGAAATAATTCTGTCTCCATATCCACTGGAATCACCCCTTTTCGCATTTTTCCCAATCCGTTTCATCCGTATTTTCGCCATTTCTATTGCTTATTTGCGCCCATTTTTGCGCTACACTTACATGCTATTGCTAAAAACTCATCCTATCTGCTACTTAGATCGCTTTTTTGCTTTCTAAATAACTATTTCCCGTTTTTTGGTCTCAAGAGTCTCGCCTCATTACACAAGCTCTTTTCCTTTCCTTTCTAGCGCACCACTTTCCAAAGCGCGTCTATTCGGGTTATCAATCACTTAGGAGGATTTATACCAGTGACTAATTGGTCAGTTTTTTCGGTATAACTAGTTGACTACTTTTCAGAATCAATCTGTTTTTCTACCACCCGACTATCATCCCTAGCAAATAGGAACGCGGCCTTCTTCTCTCATTTGCAAAAATTCTTCCCCACTGGAGAGTCTATTTTTACCCTTAACGCCATTTTTGACCTTTTGGCCTTCCCGGCATATGAGAAAAGATTTATGAAAGAGTTTTCGTCGCTTTTGGTTGAGGCTTTTTTGAAGCCCATTGCTTTACTCCTAAAAATCTCTTTCCGCAAGTTTACTTTCTCTTTTATACGGCACGTTCACCTAAATAGTGTTTTTTCTTCTCTACATCTATTCTAAAAGAGAATCCTGCTCACTTGTCATACAGGCCAGATTTTCTCTTGCTAGATATGCATTTTTTCAAGTTTGCGCTTTATTTGAGGGGCACTCTTTGCTTTCCCTTGAAATACTAAAAAAACACTCGCGACTAGGATTATTTAGGCAATCGCTCTTACCCCTCTGCCATACGGTATTCAGGGTAAACAAATAGATCGGCATACAATGAAACGTATTAGGTTTTCAATGTGCTTTATTTACTCACCTTTTCTATTTTGCATCAAAGAATACACAAAATATACTTGGTGTAGTATGTACTTTTATCAACTTGTTATGCTTTTACTGTATACATGGGAACCATTCCTTTCGAATAGTCCAAATCATCTGAGCCTTAGAAATTGCATTTACATTTGCTGTTGTGTTATATTTAATATATTCGATAAGCCAGCAAAAATTCCTGCTTAAAATAAAAAATTTTTTATTTTTCTTTTCTTCTGAAATATTTTATACTACAATATGAAATGAGGATTAATATATAATTTTATTGTTAGAAAGAGGAAATACCATGGAACTAAAAAAATTGCAAAATGGCAGCGATATCCGGGGAATTGCTCTCGATGGCGTCCCTGGAGAACATGTGAATTTGACTTTAGAGGCAGTAGAGAAGATCGCCTATGGTTTTGGCCTTTGGCTCTCCCAGAAGACGGGTAAAGAGTGCAAGGATCTGCGCATTGGCATCGGCAGGGATTCCCGCATCTCCGGCCCCAGCATATTGAAAACAGCGGCAGAATGTCTTCTAAATATGGGCATATCGGTATTTGACTGT
>CAJJPW010000140.1 GCA_905193725.1 uncultured Eubacteriales bacterium | reverse complement strand
TTTCTAAATATTGTCATAAAAAAAACGTGTTGCCCGATTTTATGTTCACCGGTAACACGCTTAGATATTTATGCCAACTTTCACCTATCTTGGTTTGCTGTGCAAGGGCAAACCACCATTCATTTTAGTACGAATCAGTGCAGCTCGATTTCCTCTACACAGGTGGATTTAATGGTGCCCACTAAAAATTGCAGAGCATCTATCACATGGGGGCGGATATCGCCGCCAATGAGTACATACATGATGTCATCTCCCACCTTCAGCTCTCCCTGATTGAGCCAAACCTTTATGTAGAAAATCCCTTCCATTTGGTATGCTTTCTCCACCGCTTGTTCCAGTTTCTCCTCATCATAGGAAAAGAGCATACCTGTAACTGGCTCCGCTGAAGTGTCTCCCAAGCGCACATTGGCTTTTGCCGTTTGACGCACCGTCCCATTGTGAATTAAATACATCCCAATTTTAGCCGCACTTGGGTGGGATTTTGCCTCTTTCAGCCATTGATCCATGGAAGGAACTACATGATTTTGGTTCATAGTGGAACACCTCGCTAATCATATTTAACAATCATTTTATATTTCATATTTTATCATAAAAACCTCTATCTAAAAAGAACTCTCATTTTATAATCAGTGAATAATGATAAGGTTAAGATGGACATAACATTTATTTCTCTATCCAGTTATCCCTACTGTTAATTCACATAGACATATTACTGCTCATTCCTCAGCCAAGAGGGATTGACACACAAATATCTATATGATATTATTTTGATATCATATAGATATTGGAGGATTCTCATATGGAGGAAAAAATTCTCAATAACAAAAAAAATGGCATGGCCGCTCTTTTAGGATTTTTATTGCTGTACCTTGCAGCCATCGTGGGTCTCATCCTCAGCTGCATCGCTTTGGACACCGCATCCAGTGCGGGCATGATCGCTCTATTTATCCTGTGTCTCGTATGGGTTATCATCGGTTGGATTCCCTTTTTGGGTCTTAAAGTGCTAAAGCCTCAGGAAGCGCTGGTGTTAACTCTATTTGGCAAATATGTGGGGACATTGAAAAACGATGGTTTTTACTATGTCAATCCCTTCTGCGCCAGCGTGAACCCTGCTGCCGATACAAAGCTCAATCAAAGCGGAGATGTGAACGGCAGTGCCGCTAAGCCTAATTTAGCCTCTGGCCAAGCTACTGCAAGCGCAGAGCGCGTGGGCAAGAAGATATCCCTCAAAATCATGACTCTCAACAACAATCGCCAGAAAATCAACGATTGCCTAGGCAACCCTATTGAGATCGGCATCGCCGTCATGTGGCGGGTAGTGGATACCGCCAAGGCAGTATTTAACGTGGATAACTATAAGGAATACCTTTCGCTTCAGTGTGACAGCGCTCTGAGAAACGTAGTGCGCATTTATCCTTATGATGTAGCTCCCAATGTGGATACTACCGGAGATGGTATCGCCGACGAGGGCAGTCTACGGGGCTCTAGTGAAATCGTGGCTACCCGCATTCGTGATGAAATACAATCCAAAGTCGCTGAAGCGGGACTAGAGGTTTTAGAGGCGAGAATTACCTACCTGGCCTATGCACCAGAAATTGCCGCCGTCATGCTACAACGGCAGCAGGCTTCTGCCATCATCGACGCGAGAAAGATGATTGTGGATGGCGCTGTGGGCATGGTGGAGATGGCCCTTGCTCGTCTGAGCGAAAACGACACCATAACATTGGACGAAGAGCGAAAAGCGGCGATGGTATCTAACCTGCTGGTGGTTCTCTGTGGCAATCACGACGCCCAGCCAGTTGTCAACTCCGGGAGCCTATACTGATATGGCGGATACACAAAAAAAGCAAATCCCGCTGCGACTCTCCGCAAAGCTGTATAATGAAATCGCTGCCTGGGCGGAAGATGATTTTCGATCTGTCAACGGACAAATCGAGTATCTTTTGACGGAGTGCGTTCGCCAGCGAAAGAAAAACGGCAAGTATGTCTCTGATGAGATCGATAAGCCGCTCGATATCGATATCTAGTCTATCATAGAATAAGCCCTAGAGTACGAAAGTTCCCTAGGACTTATTGCCATTTACTCATAAGGCATAAGAGCCAATCGTCATGGCCTTCCTGCCGCTCTTCATCCCCTTTTCCACTCGAATGCAGGCACAGTTCATTACTTCCTACTGCAGCGCTTACTTTTCTTCTCGTTTATCCTAATGGGAACACAACTGTCAAAAGCATTTTAAACGCCGTCTCCCCATACACCGCATGGGGCTTTTTTGCCGGCATTACAAGGGTTTGCCCCTGAGATACCAAATAATCCTTTCCATCTACCGTAAACCTGCCAGTACCCTCCAGCACGGTTACCATGGCATCTCCCGTCGAATCATGGGTACTGATCTCCTCTCCCTTGGCAAATGCAAACAAGGTAAGGCTCACCGCTTTATTTTGTGCCAGCGTCTTGCTGACAATTTGTCCGGGTTGTGCGTTTACTTGTTCTGCTAAACGAATCACCTGCTCGTGAGATATGTTTTTGATATATGACATCAAAAGCCCTCCTCTCTTGAATTATCCTTCGGCTGTATCTTCGATTGCCCCATTGGCAAAAAAACCGCTATTTTTCCTTTATTTATATGGATTTATTGTCCCAGTTTTTTTCCCAGATATTCCTCCTGGGCACTGGTAACATCTTTAATATACTATATTTGCGCCTGGAAATATGTTGGTTTTACAACAAAAACTTGTTTTTGCCCAGTAGGACATTCTACAAGCAGATTTTTTTCTCTTTTATCATATTATTTTAACCTTTATCTCCCCATATATTTATATCATTTTATTTTAGAAAATTTGATAGAACCCCTTGACGAATATGAGGAATATGCTATACTGAGTATAGAAACGATTAAATAATCTTTTAATCATTTAATCGTTAGGGAGAATAAATTAAAATTGAGAGGAGATTCTATCCATGAAAAAGACAATTCGCTTAATTGACCTAGACTGTGCCCACTGTGCTGCCAAAATTGAAAACTCCGTAAAAAAAATTGACGGTGTCACCGACGCTTCGGTGAGCTTTATGAGCCAAAAGATGGTACTGGAAGCACCAGACGCGCAATTTGAAGATGTGTTGGCCAAGGCCAAAAAGCTCATCCACAAGATCGAGCCAGATGTCACAGTAAAAGCTTAAATTTCAACGGCCAGAGACTACAGATAGGAGGGGGCACCTCATATGACTAGAAAACAGAAAAAGATGCTGATACGAATTGCCATTGCGGCTGTTTTATTCTTAGCAGCTTCTTTGTTGCCCATACAAAATGAAATTGTAAAATTCGCTATCTACCTTGGATGCTATGCCGTCATTGGATGGGATATCATTTGGAAAGCCATCACCAATATTCTGCATGGCCAGGTTTTTGACGAAAACTTTTTAATGGCAGTCGCCACCATTGGCGCCTTCGCTATTGGGGAGTACTCTGAGGGCGTTGCCGTAATGCTTTTTTATCAGGTGGGCGAATGGTTTCAATCCTATGCTGTGTCCAAATCTCGCAAATCCATTGCCAGCCTCATGGATATCCGTCCTGACTACGCCAACATCGAGCAAAATGGTCAACTGATTCAGGTGGATCCAGAGGAAGTTCCCATCGGCGATACCATTGTGGTCAAACCTGGCGAGCGCATCCCCATCGACGGCGTCATTACCAAGGGTTCCTCTTCTCTAGATACTTCTGCCTTGACGGGAGAATCCCTTCCTCGGGAAGTTTCCCCTGGCGCAGAGGTCATCAGCGGCTGCATCAACCAGACAGGGATTTTGACCATTGAGACCACCAAAGAGTTTGGGGAATCCACTGTTGCCAAGATCTTGGAGCTAGTGGAAAATGCCAGCGAGAAAAAGGCCAAAACAGAGAACTTCATCACTCGCTTTGCCCGCTACTACACCCCTATCGTGGTATTTGCGGCAGTAGCGTTGGCAGTTCTGCCCCCTCTGTTTACCGGCCAGCCATTTACCATGTGGCTGGAAAGGGCGCTGACCTTCCTGGTGATCTCCTGCCCTTGTGCGCTCGTCATCTCCATCCCTCTGAGTTTCTTTGGGGGAATCGGTGGTGCCTCCAAATGCGGTATTTTGGTAAAGGGGAGCAACTATTTAGAGGCGCTTGCCAATACCAAGACGGTGGTCTTTGATAAGACAGGAACGCTCACCCAGGGCAACTTTGCGGTCAGTGATATCAAGGCCGTTCATATGGAACAGGATCAGCTGCTGGAGCTAGCTGCCTATGCGGAGAGCTACTCCACCCACCCTATTTCCCAATCCATCGAGAGAGCCTATGGCAGACAGATAGATGAGAGCCGGGTGGAGGACGTGCAGGAGATTGCAGGTCATGGTGTGCGCGCAGTCGTGGACGGAAAAACCGTCTTAGCAGGCAATGCCAAGCTCATGGCACAGGCTGAAATCTCCTTTGAGCCGACCCAAGTTGTCGGCACAGTGGTCTATGTAGCTGTGGATGGCCAATATGCAGGGCATCTTCTCATCGAGGATCAGATCAAACCGGATTCGGCCAAAGCTATTGCAGCGCTGAAAAACTGCGGGGTGCAAAAGACTGTCATGCTCACAGGAGATACAGATGCGACCGGACAAAAGGTTGCCGCTGAGCTGCATTTAGATGAAGTATACACCCAGCTGTTGCCGGCCGATAAGGTAGAGCGGGTGGAAGCGCTGCTCGCGCAAACTGGCGAAAAGCAAACCTTAGTCTTCGTAGGGGATGGCATCAACGACGCCCCCGTCCTCTCCCGTGCCGATGTGGGCATTGCCATGGGAGCGCTAGGATCTGACGCAGCCATTGAGGCGGCAGATGTGGTGCTGATGACAGACGAGCCCTCTAAAATCGCCACCGTCATCAAAATCGCCCGCAAGACGCTTCGTCTTGCTTATCAGAACATCATATTCGCACTGGCAATCAAGTTTGTGGTGTTAATTCTTGGCGCCTTAGGTTATGCCTCCATGTGGGCAGCTGTGTTCGCCGATGTAGGAGTGTCCGTTATCGCCATATTAAATGCCATGAGAGCTATGCGGGTCAAAAAGTTTTTGCAAAATATCTAGTGATATTATCTTCTAAAAATAACGAGTGCACCGGGTTTACCAGTGCACTTTTCCTTTTCATATCCTATCCCAAAAGATCCACATTTAAGGATATCACTATTTACTTTTATTCTGATGCCGGGCAGGAGATCTGAAACAGAGCGTCAATTGCCTGATGCAACAGCTGCGCCTCCTGTGTCTTGGCCAGGGTGTAATACACCTCTTTGCCGCCTCTTCTGCTGGTTATGAGGCCGCTGTGCCGCAAAATCCTCAAATGGTGGGATACCGCCGGGTTGCTCATGCCCACTGCAGCGGCGATATTGCACACACATTCCTCACTGTGGCAGAGCAGCCATAAGATCTTCAACCGCGTGCCATCTCCCAATTGTTGAAAGGTCTCCGCCGCCTTTTGAAACTGCTCAGAGTCCGGCATCTTTTCTAGAACCGTATCGATATTTTGCCCATGGTCATGGGGTAATTCCACGTGAGACATGGTGCCATCTCCTTCCTTTTTACCCTCTTTTAATATGATATCCCACAAAAATCAGCTTGTCAACGCGGCTTAGTTTTCTTCTCCAATTGCCAGTTTTTTTAGATCGTTTAGCGTTTTATCCTTTTAACGAGATAAAAAATATTGACAAATGCACTCCTAGCGCATATAATATAAAAAAAATAGTTTGAAACCGTTGAAGCGGAGATAAAAACAGATCGTGCACTCAAAGAGAGTTTGGGATGCTGGGAACCAAATAGAACGCAG
>CAJJPW010000139.1 GCA_905193725.1 uncultured Eubacteriales bacterium | reverse complement strand
CTTGGGAGCAGATGATGCAGGGCTTTCGTATGGCAATCGGTTGTTGAATCCATAGGCTCCTACCCTTTGCTCCATCCTTTTGCCACCTTGCCCCTCTAGCAAACTACTATTTTTTTCGGTCTATCTCAAGTTGTTTTATTTACTTTACCAAATGCAAAAGGGCAATGACATTTCCATTTTGTCATTGCCCTTTTTTCATCTCTCTCTTTTACGCCGTCTCAATGCTGTTGGCCTTTTCCAGATTCAGTTTTTTCACAGCCTCTTCTCTCATCTTATACTTCAAGATTTTCCCTGCTGCATTCATGGGGAAGGCTTCCACAAAGTCCACATACCTTGGCGTCTTGTGCTTTGCCATGTGAGAAGCCACATATTGCTTGAGCTCGTCTTCCGTCATGGTCTCCCCTGCTTTTAAGATCACACAAGCCATGATCTCCTCTCCGTACTGTTCATCTGGCACGCCGATGACCTGCACATCCGATACTTTGGGATGGGTGTAGATGAAGTCCTCGATCTCCTTGGGATAGATGTTCTCGCCGCCGCGGATGATCATGTCCTTAATCCTCCCGGTGATCTTAAAGTATCCATTCTCGTCCCTACGGGCCAAATCTCCCGTGTGCAGCCAGCCGTCTTTGTCGATAGCAGCTGCTGTGGCTTCCGGCATTTTGTAATATCCCTTCATGATGTTGTATCCTCTGGCCAGGAATTCACCGTCCACATTGTCCGGCAGATCCTCTCCCGTCTCAGGGTCTACAATCCGGCACTCCACGCCGAACATCGCGCCGCCCACCGTATTGACTCTGGCCTCGATGGAGTCCGTAGTCTTGCTCATGGTACAGCCTGGGGATGCCTCTGTCTGGCCGTAAGTAATGCAGATTTCCTTCATATTCATCTTGTCGATCACGTCCTGCATCACCTTGATAGGACACGGGCTTCCTGCCATAATCCCCGTTCTCACGTGGCTGAAGTCGGTCTTAGCAAAATCCTCGTGTTCCAACATGGCGATAAACATAGTTGGCACACCATGGAACGCGGTGATCTTTTCCTGATTGATGCAAGCCAATCCCTTCTTGGGCGAGAAAGCTGGGATAGGACAGATGGTTGTGCCATGAGTCATGGCCGCTGTCATGGCAAGCACCATGCCAAAGCAGTGGAACATGGGCACTTGAATCATCAATTTATCCGCAGTGGAAAGATCCATACAGTCTCCAATGGCCTTTCCGTTGTTGACTACATTATAGTGGGTGAGCATAACGCCTTTGGGGAATCCTGTCGTTCCCGAGGTGTACTGCATATTGCACACATCGTGTTTGTTGATGGTAGCCGCTCTCCGATAAACCTCTTCTACCGGGACCTGATCTGCCAATGCCATGCTCTCCTCCCAAGTATAGCAGCCTGGCTGCTGGGAGTCCACTGTGATGATGTTCCGCAGGAAGGGCAGCCGTTTGATGTGCAGCGGCTTTCCTTTTTCCGCTGTTGCCAGCTCAGGGCAGATCTCCTTCATAATCTGCACATAGTCCGAATCCTTGTATCCGTCGATCATCACCAGCGTATGAGTATCCGACTGACGCAGCAGATACTCCGCCTCGTGAATTTTATAGGCGGTGTTTACCGTCACCAGCACCGCGCCAATTTTAGTGGTGGCCCAGAAGGTGATGTACCACTGAGGCACGTTAGTCGCCCAAATGGCCACGTGATCTCCGCTCTTGACGCCCATGGCGATCAGTGCTCTGGCAAAGGTATCTACATCGTCCCGAAATTCCGAATACGTCCGAGTATAGTCCAAAGTGGTGTAACGAAATGCGTACTGATCTGGGAATTCGTCCACCATTCTATCGAGCACCTGTGGGAAGGTGTAGTCAATCAAGTGTTCTTTAGGCCACACGTATTTTCCCGTCTTTTGGTGGTTATCATACAGTCTTCTGGACTCAGAAACTGTGCCCAAATACTGGCTCATGAAGTTGGCGTAGTGGGGGAACACAATGCCCGCATCGCTCAGCTCCGGCGCATAGGCCTTAAGCCATTCCAGAGACACATATCCCTCATAGTTGATGGAATTCAGCGCCAAAATGATGTCGTCCATGGGGAGATCTCCCTCCCCCATCATCCGGTAGCATACCTGCCCATCCTTCATTACGGAGTCTTTGATGTGGGCAAATTTAATATATGCGCCCAGGTTTTGCACTGTCTGGCTGGGGCTCTCTCCACCAAAGCGATAGGGATGGTGAATATCCCAAAGAGCTGCCACATTGTCGCTCTCTATCTGATCCAGCAGTTCTCTTAAGCGAGCAGTATCGGTGTACACGCCATTGGTCTCCACCAGCAGCGTCACATTTTTCTCCTCTGCGTAGGGTACCAGCTCCTGAAGGGTTTTCAGCACGAGGCTGTCATCCACTTCTCCCTGAGGGGCGGCAGTCAGATCGCCCAGCACTCGAATATACGGGGTACCCAGCTGCTGGGCTAAATCCATATACTCTTTTAGTTCCCGTTTGGTCTCTTCTGTCTTATCTGCAAATTTCAGCGCACATCCAGAAGAAAGGCAAGGGATCTCCAAATGCATTTTCTTTAGCTGTGCAATGGTCTTGGGCAATACATCCTTGCGAAAAGGCTTTGCATTGACGGCAAAAATATCGTCCCCCAGTCCTCTCATCTCGATTCCCTGGAATCCAAAGTCCTTTGCCATTGCATAAATATCCGGCCAGTCAAAATCCGGACAACCTAATGTGGAAAATGAAAGTTTCATCGTGTTTCTCCTCCTAAATCTGATGTCTTTCCGGAGAAAAACAAAAACGCTTTGTCTCCGGCAAATGCAAGAGACGAAAGCGTTATAACCTCCGCGGTACCACTCTTTTTGGTAAATATACCCACTCAGCGGCATCTTTTTTAATGCCCTCCGATGATAACGGTCGGAACCCCGTTCGTGCCTACTCGGCTCTGCCTTTCAGACGACTGCTCCAGGGTGAGTTGCAACTATGAGCCTTGCTGTTTTACACCAACCAACAGCTCTCTTTTGTGGTTTTCATAGTTCCTATTCCCTATCCACGCATTTTCAACTAGGAATTAGGATAGCATATTTTTTGCCTCTTGTAAATAGCAACTTTTGCTTTTCGGCAAAAAATCTTTTCCCATTTTTCTCCAACGCAATAGCGGCCTCTCTTCCCCCAAGGCTTTACAAAAGTTATGCGGGGAGTTTTATGTTCTTCCAATTGCCTACCTCACATTTGCCACTGCTATAATCTCCTCCCGCTACCACTGTACCATCTGTCTTTAGCCCCACAATATGGTTGTGTCCCACTGAAACGGCTACAATATCCTTCCAATCTTGTATATTGGATTGTTTGATGGCATCATTATCCCCTGTAATCATGACCGTGCCATCTGCTTTGAGTCCTACTGTACATCTATAACCTGCTGAAACTGCTACAAGGCCTTCCCATTGCGAAACACTATAATCATTAAAATACTCTCTTCCTGTCGATATTACCGTGCCATCTGCTTTGAGTCCTACTGTATGGTTATCGCCTGCAGAAATTGCTATGATATCTTTCCAGCCACCTACATTGCATCTTCCATAGCCAGTTGATCCAATTGCTACTACGGTACCATCTGTCTTTAGCCCTACCGTATGAAATGTACCTGCTGAAACTGCTATTATATCTTTCCAGTTGTCCACCTTACTTTTTCCATAACCATTTGATCCAACACTTAAAACGGTTCCATCCTGTTTTACTGCCACAGTATGGTCAGATCCAGCATCTAAAACGTGATTTTCCTTTATAGTATCTCGTAATGTCTGAATACAAGTTACCACTTTTTCTTTACTATCGCTAAAATCTCCCAACTCTGAAAAGAGAAGGGCCGCTTTAGGGTAATCTCCCTGCTCCAAAATGCTTGTCGCCTCACCGTACTTAGCATTTGGTATAATCACGTTCGTCACAATTAATATTATTGCAACCAGTATAATAATAGCTGATGATATTATCCCTGCGATTTTAAGCTTTCTTTTCTTCTGATCTTTTTTTTCTTTTATCAACTCCTGAACCATCCGCTCACATTCTGCCGCCAGAGTAACTGCATTATTAAAATCACCTAGTTCTCTAAATAACTTTGCTGCTGATTGCAGTTGCATTTCATTTTCTGCTTTCTCTTTTCTAGATAACGCTTCTGCAAATTTGTTCTGTTTTCTAACAATGTCTGCGCGTTCGCTACAAGTTGTTGCCAATTGAGCTGCATCTCGATAACCTGCAATGGATTGAAATAAATCTTGCGATTTTAAAATATCATATACTACATTGGATTCATATTTTTCTTTGGCCTCCTGATATATCTTCTCTTTGCGCTCCTCCTCTAACCTATCTGCTATCGTCTTTTGATATCCCGCTATCGTCTCTCGATATTCTCCCTGGGCAAATCGCCATGCCTTTTCAAATTCCCCATATTGATCCAAGGGCTTATTCCAGTTTGCTAAATCCCCCTCTTTTTTCAGATGCAACGCAGCACATAATTTACCAATATACGCCGGCGCGTACTCCGGGTCGATATCCAACACCCTATCGAAGTACTCGCTTGCGTTTTCCCAATCTTCGTCTTCCAAAAACAGCTGACCTCTTTTGAGAAGGGATTCTTCATCCGGTCCCACACTCTGGGCCGGTGCATTTTGCACTTTTCCCTCTTCTACGCCGATGAGTTTTTTAATGCCACGCACCATGTCCTGCATCCAGCCGATTTTCCCCATGTCCTGGGCCTGAAGTGCCGAAAACTCCTCAGGCAGATCATAGGGATCCATATCCTTATATGCGGGAATCAGCGTCTTTTTGGCTCCCGCCTTGATGAGCCCCAAATAGCGGCTCCACTCGTTTTTTACCCAAGCCGCGTTGAAGTTTTCCGCACTCGTCCCCAGTACTACCATCACCTTGGCACTGTTGAGCGCACCAAAGATGTATGGCTCATAGGCGCTTCCCAGTTTGTCTTCCAGCGTAATCCGGGCAAAGAACACCCGCAAACCCTCTTCTACCAGCTCATTATACAGTTCCATCGCCAGCACACTGTCCAGCGTCCTCCGCCCTCTCTTATCCGTCTCCTTGTAACAGATAAATACGTCAAAAGGCTCTTCCTTTTCTGAGATGGCCAAAATGCCCTTTTGGATTTCGTCTATAGCCTGGGCTTCTTTTTCATATACTTCTTTTTGGGTAACATCTGCATATTGAATCGCCTTTTGGTAATCCTCATCGGCAAAAATAGAGGTGAACTGTGTTCGGTTTATCGTGGGAATCTGCTTTTTCGTTTCAGGGTCCTCCACGTATTCCACCCCATACCGGCATAGAACGATGGACCAATAGGCCTCTGCATCGGTATTATCCTCACTCAAGATCTGCTCATAGATGCCCATTGCTCTATCATACTCGTTATTTCGCCTAAAGTGGTTTGCCCTGTCGTACAGATTTTGTTTTTTCTCGCTATCCAGTCTGGGTAGTGTCTGTTGTGTGCCACAGTATTGGCACACCCCCACGCTCATCCCCGGCTGTACTTCCAGATCTCCTCCACACATTTTGCACTTAAAAACCGCCATGTTCTCTCTCCTCATTCTGCGTCATATTTCGATGGTTTTTTCTAAACTACCACTCAGTTTACTGTTCCTCATACTCGTAGGATCTTTTGATATTCGTCCACTGGCTTACATCGCACTGGCCATCTTCATTGTTGCCCACTGCCACAGCGGTACCATCTTCCTTTAGCCCTATGGTAAAGCCATCGCCCGCTGCAATTCCAATGATATTCTGCCACTCTGCCACATCGCACTGGCCGTATTCGTTCCCGCCAGTGGCTA
>CAJJPW010000138.1 GCA_905193725.1 uncultured Eubacteriales bacterium | reverse complement strand
TAAATCCTGCTTGTGTTTGCGAAATATCCGTCATTTTCTTTGTTTTCAGATACACATTAAGAAGGAGGTTTGTACAATGGAAATGTGGTTTTCGGAATTTCATACCCCCGATGTAAAGCACAGCATCCGGGTCAACCGCCAGCTCTATTCCAAACAGAGCGACTACCAGCGCATTGATATTTTTGAAACGCCGGAATTTGGCCGGGTGCTTACGCTGGACGGCAATGTCATGCTGACGGAGCGCGATGAGTTCATTTACGATGAAATGATCACCCATGTGCCGATGTCGGTGCACAGAAGCGCAAAGGACATCCTCGTCATCGGCGCGGGCGATGGCGGCGTTGTGCGGGAACTGACCCGCTATGACCGTGTGGAGCGCATTGACCTGGTGGAAATGGACCCCCAGGTTATTGAAGCTTGCCGCGCCTACCTGCCCGGCAACGCCTGCCGTATGGATGACCGCCGCGTGCATATCTATTACGAAAACGCACTCAAGTTCATCCGCAAGTGTGAGGATGAATATGACCTTATCATTGTGGATTCCTCCGACCCGTTCGGCCCGTCGGAGGGGCTTTTCACCCGCGAATTTTACGGAAGCTGCTATAATGCTCTGCGTGAGGACGGCATCATGGTCAACCAGCAGGGCAGCCCCTTCTACGCCGAGGATGCCAACGCCATGCAGCGCAGCCACAAGCGCATTGCTTCCACCTTCCCCATCAGCCGGGTGTATCAGGCCCACATCCCCACCTTTGCGGCGGGCTACTGGCTGTTCGGCTTTGCCAGCAAAAAATACCACCCCATCGACGACCTGGATGCCGCTGCCTGGAAGGCTTTGAATATGCGGACCCGGTACTACACCACCAAACTGCATATCGGAGCATTCTACCTGCCGGCTTTTCTGGAGGAGATGCTGCGGGAAGTGGAGGAACACTGATGCGACCCAACATTGAAAACTTCATCGGCTGCGACAGCAGCTACCGCGCCGCCAGCATCGTGCTGTACGGTGCCCCCTACGATTCCACCACCAGCTACCGCCCGGGGGCCCGGTTCGGCCCGGCTGCCATCCGGCACGAAAGCTACGGTCTGGAGACCTACAGCCCCTACCAGAACGCCGACCTGACCGATTTTGACATCTTCGACAGCGGCGATCTGGAGCTCTGCTTCGGCTCCAGCGAGAGCGCACTGGCCGACATCCAGAGCCGCGCGGCAGAGATCCTGCACGACGGCAAGTTCCCGCTCCTGCTGGGCGGCGAGCATCTGGTCACGCTGGGTGCCGTGCGGGCCATGGTGGAAAAGTACCCCGACCTCCACATCGTTCACTTTGATGCCCACGCCGACCTGCGGGACGACTATCTGGGCGCAAAGCTCAGCCACGCCTGTGTGCTGCGCCGCTGCCACGAGCTGGTAGGGGACGGCCGCATCCATCAGTTCTGCATCCGCAGCGGCGACCGGGCAGAGTTCGAGTTTGCAGCCCAGCACACCGAGCTGCACAAGTTCGATTTTACCGGCCTGGCAGAGCTGACGGCCCAGCTGTGCGACAGCAAGGTGCCGGTGTACCTGACCATTGATCTGGACTGCCTGGACCCCTCCTGCTTCCCCGGCACCGGCACCCCGGAGGCCGGCGGCGTGAGCTTTTTGCAGCTGCTGGAAGCCATCCGCACCGTGACCAAGGCCAACATCGTGGGTGCGGACCTCAACGAGCTGGCCCCCACGCTGGACACCACCGGCGTGTCCACCGCCACCGCCTGCAAGGTGCTCCGGGAGACCCTCATCGCCCTGGACAAGGGCTGGCCCGGCTTTCAGGTATAACGACGAACCCACCGTTTTACAGATAAAGGAGTAACTGCTATGAGCAAAGTTCTGATCATCGGCTGCGGCGGCGTGGCCTCCGTTGCCATCCACAAGTGCTGCCAGGTCCCCGAGGTGTTCACCGAGATCTGCATCGCCAGCCGCACCAAGGCAAAGTGTGACAAGCTGGCCGCCGAGCTGGCCCCCAAGACCACCACCAAGATCACCACCGCCCAGGTGGACGCCGACAAGACCGAAGAGGTCATCGCCCTCATCAAGGCCTACCAGCCGGACCTGGTGATGAACATCGCCCTGCCTTATCAGGACCTGACCATCATGGATGCGTGCCTTGCCTGCGGCGTCAACTACATGGACACCGCCAACTATGAGCCGGAGAACACCGACGACCCCGAATGGCGTGCCATCTACGAGAAGCGCTGCAAGGAGGAAGGCTTTTCCGCCTACTTCGATTACAGCTGGCAGTGGGCCTACAAGAAAAAGTTTGAGGATGCCGGCCTGACTGCGCTGCTGGGCTGTGGCTTTGACCCGGGTGTGACGCAGGCCTACTGCGCCTACGCCGCCAAACATGAGTTCGACTCTATTGACACGATCGACATTCTCGACTGCAACGGCGGCGACCACGGATACGCCTTTGCCACCAACTTTAACCCGGAAATCAATATTCGAGAGGTCTCTGCCAACGGCTCCTATTGGGAGGATGGACACTGGGTGGAAACAAAACCCATGGAGATAAAACGGGTATACAATTTTGATGGCGTAGGGGAAAAGGATATGTATCTGCTGCACCATGAAGAGATCGAATCGCTGGCGCTGAACATTCCAGGGATAAAGCGCATCCGCTTTTTCATGACATTTGGTCAGAGCTACCTCACCCATTTAAAATGTCTGGAGAATGTTGGCATGACTTCTATTGAGCCAATTTTATATGAGGGAAAAGAGATCATTCCCCTTCAGTTTCTCAAAGCAGTGTTGCCCGATCCCTCTACTTTGGGGCCGCGCACTGTAGGGAAAACGAACATTGGCTGTATCTTCCAAGGAAAGAAAGATGGAAAAGAGAAGTCATATTATCTCTACAACATCTGTGATCATCAGGAGTGCTATAAAGAGGTGGGCTCTCAAGCAGTAGCGTATACCACTGGCGTTCCCGCTATGATTGGCGCGATGCTGGTGATGAATGGGGTGTGGAACAAACCAGGTGTACACAATATCGAAGAGTTTGATCCTGATCCCTTTATGGATGCACTCAATCAATGGGGCCTGCCTTGGAAAGAAAACCGCAACCCTGTTTTGGTGGACTAATGAAGCAGATGGAAATGCCCATGAAAACTCCATATTTTCTGGTGGATGAGGAAAAGCTGCGAGAAAACTTAGAAATCCTTTGGGAGATACAGCAGAAAACGGGATGCAAAATCCTACTGGCCCAGAAAGCTTTTTCCATGTTTGCCGTCTATCCTATCTTGCGGGAATATCTAGCTGGTACGCCGGCCAGTGGTCTCTACGAAGCGCGGCTGGGGCATGAAGAATTTGGCGGTGAAACCCACGTTTTTTCCCCTGCCTACCAGGAAGAGGAATTTGTGGAAATGCTACAATATGCCGATCATTTTGTGTTTAACTCCTGTGGACAGCTTAAGATGTATGCTAAGCGTGCCCATCAGGCCGGCAAACAGGTGGGCTTGCGAGTCAATCCCGAGTGTTCTACCCAAGAAGGACATGCTATTTATGATCCCTGTGCCCCAGGTTCTCGGTTGGGGGTTCCCCTCCGGCACTTTGACCCAGAGGTTATCCCCCTGTTAGACGGGCTGCACTTTCACACCCTGTGCGAGCAAAATTCCGATGCTTTGGAGACCACAGTTGCTGCCTTTGAGAGAAAATTTGGGCCATATATTCCTGGCCTGAAATGGCTCAATCTGGGGGGCGGCCATCATATTACCCGGAGCGATTATGACCGCAAACGGCTGATCCGCATCGTGAATAATCTCCAAGAGCGATGGGGAGTAAACGTATATCTGGAGCCGGGAGAAGCAGTGGTGCTAAACGCGGGATACCTAGTGGCCCGTGTGCTGGACGTGGTGGAAAATGGGATCTCCATTGCGATTTTAGACGCTTCTGCCGCCTGCCATATGCCAGATGTGTTGGAAATGCCATACCGTCCACCGATAAGAGGGGCAGGGGAGCCGGGAGAGAAGGCATATACCTATCGTTTGGCAGGGCCGACTTGCTTAGCGGGAGACGTGATAGGAGATTACTCCTTTGATAGGCCGCTCCAGCCCAAAGACCTGATTGTCTTTGAGGATATGGCCCTATATACCATGGTGAAGACCAACACCTTCAATGGTATGCCTCTGCCATCCATCGTTTGGCGGGATAGGGAAAAAAGACAATATCTGATTCGTGCATTTGGATATGAGGATTTTAAATGCCGGTTGTCGTAACGGGAGCAGCTTGATAGGCTAGCCGCAGCTGGCAGTCTTGCTCCTCTACAGTCTGTAGACATGAAATCACATGGGAAATCATTACGGTAGTTTCATGAGAACCCCGGAGCTCTTTTTGTCAAAGAGCCGCCGGGATTCTTTTGTTTTTCAAGGCGTCCATGATAAAACAGTCTCATTATACTTTGGGATCCTTGGGATTTTCTAGTGAGTGATAAAAGTATTTGGGCTGGATTAATTCGAGTTCATGCTCTCGCTGCATTTTGAGTCTTTTGCATATGAGTTTGTCTAATTGCACATTCTCGCGGAGAAGATCGGCCGATAGATGGAGCAGGTCATCGTGCAAAACCATTTCTCGCATCAAATGGCTGATGTATTGGTGTTTGCGCTCGATGAGCAGCAAAAGCTCTTGATACTGTTGCCAATGAGAGTCGTTCATTGCGGATCCTCCTTTCCCAGGTGTCCTTCTAAAGGAAAAGCAATGGTTCTTTGCAGTTGAGAGAAGAGAGGTAAAGAGGTTTTGAACATCAGCGGTGAGCTTGTCGTTTTTTTGTAGGCGTTTGATCCACCAAAACACTTAAAATAAGCTCATGGTGCACAACGCATGGAAATGGAAAGCGCTTTTGAATGACATACAAAAACGCGATAAAAAGTTGCATCAATAACCCTTGATCTTTTGCTGTACAAATGAAAAAAGAGAATCAAAAGAAGTCTATAGCACCCCTATAGATTGCCACGAGACAATTAAAATATAGTAATAAATTTCTGCTATAGGAATAAAACGATTGGCGTCTTGCCGTGGAAATGATCAAGGGAAGTTGTTGAGTAGCACATGAGTTTAGCCCTCCTTGACAAAAATTTTACATCTAATTTAGTTTAAGTATACTACATTATCTGCGTTACTGTAAAGAATAACTTCTAAAATTCGACACTTTTTGCAAATGGAACATATGCAGAGAGCTGCAGAGTAAAAAAAGAGTATAGAATCAATCCTATATATAAAATGGACAGAGTACTATTTTAACGAATATTGCTTTTTGGAGGGGGATCCGATATAATTAAATCCATTAAGTGATAAATGGATCACTTAAAATTTGGAAGAAAGGAGAGATTTATGGATTTATTTGAAAAGTGCAGAAAGTACACGGCGGCAAAAGAGGCAATGGCTGCTGGGATCTACCCATATTTCCATGCATGGGAGACCGGGCAGGATACAGAGGTGATGATGCATGGCAAAAAGATCATCATGCTGGGCTCGAATAACTACATGGGTCTGGTAAATGATCCACGGCTCAAAAAAGCGGCGATCGCAGCAGTAGAAGAGTATGGCACAGGTTGTTCGGGATCTCGCTTTTTAAACGGAACGCTAGTGCTCCATGAACAGCTGGAAAAAGAACTGGCGGAGTTTTTTGGAAAAGAAGCTTGTATCACGTACAGCACAGGATTTCAGACGAATCTAGGCATCATTACCGCGATAGTAGGGCATCATGATTATATTCTCAACGACGCGGAAAATCACGCAAGTATTGTGGATGCCACCAGGTTGAGCTTTCACAAAAAAGCGCTGAAATACCGCCATTCGGATATGGAAGATCTCGAGGCAAAGCTGCAAAAAATTCCACAGGAATGTGGCGTGCTCATCA
>CAJJPW010000137.1 GCA_905193725.1 uncultured Eubacteriales bacterium | reverse complement strand
AATCGTCCACGATCTGACGGCGGCAGTGCTTTTCGCACGGATGCTCGCAGATGAGACCGCAGACACCGGGGAACGGGTTGTCCTTGCGGATGAGCCGCACGGCGTCGGCATAGCGCTCCTCGCGGATGAGAGCGATGTAGCCCGGCACGTCCACATTCGCCGGGCAGCCGGCCACGCACGGCACGGCGTCGAACGCCGCGGTGCAGACCCCGTTTTCGATGTGGGACAGATAATCGTCCCGGAAGGCCTCCAGACCGTCGAGCACGAGGCGCGCGGCCTCAAACCCGATGGCGCAGTCGGCGCTGTCGTAAATGGCGGCGGCGCTGCGGCGCACGGCACGGAGATCGTCCGTCGTTCCGCGGCCGTCGAGGATCTTCTCCAAAAGCGCGTGCAGCCGGTCCAGCCCCACGCGGCAGGGAACGCATTTTCCGCAGGATTCGTTTTGGGTGAAGTTCATAAAGAACCGTGCCACTTCCACCATGCACGTATCTTCGTCCATGACGACCAGACCGCCGGAGCCGATCATCGCCCCTACTTTTTTCAGGGAGTCGAAATCCAGTGGCAGGTCTAAGTGCTCTTTGGTGAGGCAGCCGCCGGAAGGTCCGCCGATCTGCACAGCCTTGAATTCCTTGCCGTTCTTTACGCCGCCGCCGATATCGAACACCACTTCTCTTAGCGTGGTTCCCATAGGCACTTCGATAAGGCCCGTGTTGTTCACATTGCCGGTGAGGGCAAATGCCTTGGTTCCCGGGCTCTTCTCCGGCCCAATGGTCTTATACCAAGCAGCTCCATTTAAGATGATCAATGGAACGTTTGCATAGGTTTCTACGTTGTTGAGCACAGTGGGTTTGCCAAACAGACCCTGCTCTACCGTTCTAGGAGGCTTTACTCTTGGCATTCCACGATTTCCCTCAATGGATGCAGTAAGTGCGCTTCCCTCGCCGCACACAAATGCGCCTGCACCTTGGTTGATGTGCAAATCAAAGGCAAAACCGCTTCCTAAGATATTGTCTCCCAATAGGCCACACGCTCTGGCTTTGTCAATGGCCACTTGTAGGCGTTTCACAGCCAGAGGATACTCTGCACGCACGTAGATATATCCCTCGTGAGCTCCGGTGGCAATGCCGGCGATGATCATACCCTCTATCATCCGGTGGGAGTCGCCTTCCATAATACTTCTATCCATAAATGCGCCGGGGTCGCCTTCGTCTCCGTTGCACACCACGTATTTCACAGGTTCTGCCTGCCGCGCCACTTGCGACCATTTTCTACCTGCTGGGAAGCCACCGCCCCCTCTACCCCTCAGGTTGGACTCTGAGATCTCATCGATGATATCCTGAGGTTTCATCTCAAATAGAGCTTTCGCCACTGCCTCATATCCGCCCTTTGCGATGTACTCCTCGATGGATTCGGTGTCGGTATGACCGCAGTGCTCCAGCACTAAGCGAGTTTGCTTTTTATAGAAGGGAATGTCCTCTTGGGCGGCGTATTTTTTGCCGTCGATCTGGTAGAGAAGACGCTCAACTGGCTCATCTCCAATAAGGCTCTTTTCCAGAATTTCCTCGCAGTCTTCCTCTTTCACCTTAATGTACAGCCAACCGTGAGGTTCGATGCGCAGCAGTGGTCCCATTTCACAAAAACCGTGGCAGCCGCTCTTTTTAAAGCCGATCTCCTCATGAGGCTCTTTTTGCAGTTCAATGGAGCACTTCAGCCCTCTTTCCTGTGCCATTTTTAATAATTTATCGTAAATATCTAAAGATCCCCCTGCCACACATCCGGTTCCGGCACAGATCAACACTTTTTTGTACTGGGCGTCCAGGGATTTTTTGTAGGTCTCTTTGAGCTCGTTTAGTGTTTTTACAGAATCGATCACCATTATTTCCCTTCCTCCTTCAGTTCTTCTATCAGCTCAACTGCTGAGTCTGGCGTCATAGACGCATGAACTTTGTCATTTACCGTGAGCACCGGCGCAAGGCCACAGGCTCCTAGGCAGGATACCGTCTCCACGGTGAACATCATGTCGTCTGTGGTGTGCTTTTGCTCTGAAAGATTCAGGTGTTTTCTCAGTGCCTCTAAAATGGGGATGGATTTGCGCACATGACATGCAGTGCCATCGCAAATTTTGATCACGTATTTCCCCTTGGGCTCTAGTGAAAAGTTTTCATAGAAGGTGGCAATGCTGTAGACTTTTGCCTGGCTGATGTTTAATTTTTTTGCAATGTAAATCAGTGCCTCTTTGGGCAGGTAGCGGTGTTTCTTTTGCACCTCTTGCAAAATTGCAATGATTTCCGACTCTTTATGCCTGGATAAAATTTCGTCAACTTCCGCCATGCAATTTTGCTTTTCCATTTGATCTCGCACGTTCTTTTCCCCCTTAACTTTGTTAAAAAATTATCACAATAACATTTTAAAACAAGCGTATTCATTTGCAACTATTTAATATGGTAAAAAACTCTCTTTTCTCTACCATTTTATTTTTAATATGGTTTTTTTATCTCTAAACTTTTAGCTCTCCCCATAAAGAAAGAGATATTCATCCTCTGGTCTCTTTTATCCATACTCATCGGATTGCATAGGCCATATCTCCCAATACGCAAAAAAGGTCAAATCTCCCCCCACTCATGCCAAAAATAAAACACTGTACTTTTTACATTTGTAGAGTTTATCATCTCGTGAGAGAAGATAATTTATGAAACGTAGGAACTCGTTTGGTAAAGGTACACAGGTATTTTGCCCCTATGGCAGATAAAAACGCCATTGCATCGTCAAAATACGCCCCTACCACTTCGGGGAAATGGCTATCTGAGCCCAATGTAAGAATCTCTCCCCCCAGTGCAACGTACCTGGCAATGATCTCTTTGGTAGGTTCAAAATCCCCCGTCTGGTACATACCGCTGGTGTTTACTTCAATTCCCTTGCCTTTTTGAATGACTACCTTTAAAATCTCGTCGACGATGTCTTGGAACTCCGCCGGATAGTCGATTTTCCTGTTTGGGCCCGGATAGTATTTGGAGACATAGCCAATATGGCCTACCACGTCAAACTGATCAAACTCCATAATTCCCGCCAATAGTTCCTCCAGATATAGGCGATACCCTTGCTCCCTGGAGTAGCGCTCAAAATAAGACGGAAAATAGGGGTCATCTCCCCTCACTATGTGCTGGGAACAGATGATAAAGTCAAAGGACTTGTCCTGTAAAAACGCATTACACTGATCAAATTTTCCCGGCTCTGATCCGATCTCCACCCCCAATTTAATGGCAATATCCTGATATTTTTCCTGAAGCGGCACATAAGTATCTCTATACTCCTGGTACTCAAAGCAGGTGTGTTTCACCGGGCCTTCAAAGTCCATATGGTCGGTAAAACAGATCTCCCGTAAGCCCTTTTTTCTGGCCTCACGGATGATCTCATCTGGCTCCGCTTCACTATCGAAAGATATTTTAGAATGGACATGGTAATCAAACATATTGACCTCCATAACTTATTTCTAGTATAGCGAAAAATGGTGGAAAATACAATAGAAGATTGTCCGCAATGCTAAATTGCGTTTTCCTTATCCGTGGTATCAATTGAAACTCTCCTAGCGGCATGATATACTATATTTAGCGTTGAAAAATGCTCCCTATGGGGTATTTGCATGTATACTGACCTGAATATTTTCATAAATTAGAGGAATGAGGAGAATGGCTTTGAAGACAATCTGCGTATTTGGCGCTTCTAGCGCGACATTGGATCAATCCTATTATGATCAGGCTCATGAGCTGGGCAAGATGCTGGCACAGGCAAGCTACGATCTGGTCTATGGCGCTGGCAATTTGGGTATTATGGGTGCTGTGGCTCGTGGCGTCAAGGAAGGCCAAGGCAAGATCACTGGCGTTATCCCTTCCTTTCTCAATATGGAGGGTGTGGCATATCCTCACTGCGATGAACTCATCGTCACAGAGACCATGCGGGAGCGGAAGGCGGAGATGGAAAAGCGGGCAGATGGGTTTATTGCCTTGCCCGGTGGATATGGCACCTTTGAAGAGCTTTTAGAAGTGCTCACCTTAAAGCAGCTGAGCCGCCATAACAAGCCCATTGTCATCGTCAACACCAATGGTTACTATGACGCTCTGCTCTCTCAGATGGAAATATGTATTGAGCAAAACTTTGCTAAGCCCAGCTGCCGCGAGCTCTATGCCGTCTGTGAAAACGGCCAGCAGACCATAGAGTACCTCAAAAACTACGTGCCCAAGGAAATCGAACTGAAGGTCTTTTGTTATGTGGACAAAGGCAAAGCATAAGCACGTGCGCGCCATGCTATGTATACGAGGGAGGTCCTAATTTATGCGATATTATGTAACAGAATCCAAACTATCCGGCGTTTTTTCCGAGACATTTTTTTTAATGAAGAAAAATTTTGTCCCTCTTTTGGTGGTAAATTTAATTTTAAGTGTTTTCTCTTTTGCCACTGCTCTGTTTTCCGAAGCAGCTACGCTAGCTTTGAGTTTTAGCTCCACTGGCTATTATGTCCAAAGCATCTTATACTCCATCTTATCGCTAGTGATCTCCTGCCTGCTGCTCTTTTTGATCTCGCCTTTTGTATCGGCCTTTTGCAAAGTCCGGTGTTTTAGTACCATGGGAGGAACACAGCTCTCTTTTGCTCAGACATTTCGGGTGACTAAAATCAAGTTTCCCTATGCGCTCACCTCGTCATTGTGCCTTGTGGTATTGAGCCTAATATTGGTGCCCGTGATTGTACTCATAGCTATTTTCGGAGCTGTGGGCGAAATGACCTCTCCTTCTAGCCTACCCATCTTCATCATTGTAGTTTCCATTTTTGTACTGGGCATCATCTACCTGGCCATGCACTTTTTATTGGTAGCCGATATCGCCGTCAACGAGGAACTTCACGGATTTAAAGCGGTGTTCAAGAGCTTTCGGTTGGTTACTAAGGGAAATTACCGCAAAAATGCAGGGCATCTCCTTCTCTTCTATGGCATTATGATTGCCATAGAGCTGCTCCTGTCGTTTTTGGTCATTAGGCCTCTATCACAGGCTGGCTACGTTTGGGTAGCACTTTTGATTGCACTGCCTGTAACAGTTATTTTGGCGATGTTTAGCAGCTGCTATTATGCAGTGGTGTATAAAAATGCCTCCCTCCACATGGAAGGATACACCCATTTCCCCTATGCAGTCTTGCATGAAGGTTACACTCCATCCCAAAATAAGGGCGACTATCAACAGTAACTTATAAATAATTCTGTGGATAGCAGGAGCAAGAATTGAAGTGAACTCCACAGATTAGACAAAATTTATTTTTAAATTGCTTCGAATGAGTTCGGTATTGTACCGGGCTCATTCCTTTTCGTTTGCTAGACACTCTTTCATTGTTGTAGCAATATTTGTAGCTATTCATTTCTTCTTCGTATGCATTAACTCTTTCAAACTCTTTTCCTTAGATCCTTTCTACCTTACGTCTATCCAAAAAGCTTTCCTTAGATCCTTTGTCCTCGCTGCTCCCTTTTCTCAGCCTTGTACTATTCAATGTTTTGGTGTTTTATAGTTATAGAATGCTCTATGAGCTAAACCCGATCATTTCAGCAAGTCTTTTCATCGATAAGACGACCTTAATTTATTGGCTTTCCCTGCTTTTTTCCTCTTGCAACCTTTTCTGAACTAAGGCATCGAGCTTTTTACTCTATCTTCATTCGCAAGCGTTGGTTTTCCGCTATTAAATCTTCTTCCATCTTTTTATCCGGTTTAGATGGTCTGCCTTTTCATATTCCGCCTGACAGAACATGCTCTACCTCGTCTTTGTCCCATGAGCCCTTCGACTCCTTCTTCTAGGGATATGGGTTCCCGTCGTTGAATCCTATTTACAGCAGAAGCTTGGGATTGAATTACAAGATCGTATTTTCTTTTGGTTTCTCTA
>CAJJPW010000136.1 GCA_905193725.1 uncultured Eubacteriales bacterium | reverse complement strand
GGCCGAATAAATAAAAAAGTCGAGGAGGAATATCACATGTCTCAACCAATATTAGAGGAAATTTTAGCCCTGGAATGGGAGATGTTTCGCAATGTAAAAAACATCGGCGGACCTGCCAGCTGTCAGGAAGATCAGGAGGCTTTTTACATCATGCGCACCAGCCAGGCCAGTGCTTTTAGCAGCGCCATGTTAGAAAGCTATCTAGAGGATTTGAAAGTCGCCCAAAAGACAGGGCACAACCTGATGACCGAAAAATACGCCCGCATGATGGAATCCACCTCTCCACAGGAGTATGAGCAGCTCAAGTCTTTGTTGCCCCCCATTCACCCGGAGGCCCAGCAGTATATTGATAAAATCGTACCCATTGTGATGGAGTTTGAAAAGCAGTTGGCCGCCGAATATCCCTTTGTCTTAAAAGTCGGCCGTCCGCTCTACTCCACAGAGGATACCCAGATGATCACCTCCGTAGAGACGTATTTGAAGGGAGAGCTTTCCACTTATTCTCCTAAGACCCTGTCCATCTACTATGGAGATCTGCTGGATTATCAAAAACAGGGAGTGAACCCCTCTAAAATCATCATGGAAAATACCGTAAAGCAATATGGTTACCCTTCCCTTGAGGCGGCTAACGCGAGTATCAACGGATAATTTTTCTCGACAAACAATTCAGCAGCCTGCTTTTGCCCCTAGTTTGGCAAACGAGCAGGCTGCTTTTTATTGAGAAACATCCATTTACTGTTTTTGTTTATCGCAATTCTCGCAATCCTTTGGCGATTGATACGTCATAGCTCTTGTGCTGTCCTTCACACCTTGGGTAGTGGGATCTATAAGCGTATTATATACACTCACCACAATGAGCCCCACCACATAGGGGTTGGATATGGCGTTAACGATCACCTCTCCCAGGGCCGGCCAAGTGGTGAGGTCCGAAAAGGTCAATCCAAAATACGCAATAATGGGGGTTACAATGGATATGATGATGGAGACCCAAAAGCTCCAATTTTTCACACGCACTTTTAAATTCATCCTAGTTCACCTTCTTTTTTTGTCTTTAGCCAACCCATTTCCCTCCCAGCTTTGCCACAGTGTTTTTGCCCACCTGGCCGTCTGCTGAGAGGCCGTTAGCCTTTTGGAATTTCTTCACCGCTGCCTCGGTGCCCTCTCCATACATGCCATCTGTGCCCGCACTCCCACAGGGATATCCCTTGGAGATCAGCACTTGCTGTACTTTTTTACGTCGTCCCCTTTCATCAGCGGAGAAGTCTTTTTTAAAACCCTTGCCAGCACAAACGAGTCTTCCTTTAGCGCTTCCTCTAAAGCTTCCCAAGTCTTTTGGCCAGCAATACCGTCCACCGATAGATTATATGCGCTCTGAAACGCCCTCACTGCTGCTTTGGTATCACTGCCAAAGATGCCGTCAACTTGGCCGCAGTCATAGCCCAGTTCATTGAGTTTTTGCTGCAACTCTTTTACCTCATCTCCCTGGCTTCCTTGTTTCAAGGTAGAATACGCTCCACCAAAACCTGACACTGTCTTAGAGGTTCCGTTCTTGCTGGTTTGAATCCATCTGGTCATTTTTGCCCGCACATCCACGTGGCAAAATCCAGTTCCGTTGCCGTAGTCGTATAACCCAATACCTCCTATTTCTCTGCTCTCTGCATATTGGGCGATTTCCCTAGGAGTAATGCCAGTAATGACAATATCCGCCGCCTTTCCCAAAACGTGTTGGCTCTTGCTGGCGCCACCCACTTTTTTGTTGTATGCCTCTGTACGATAGGCAGAGTTGATTCTCACTGCCTTCCCAAAGTGATCCCGGATATCCTGTAAAACTTTGACTAACTCCTCTGAGATGAGTATTTTATCGCTTTTATCCTTGCAGCGAAATTCCCCCACTTTAAAATTGGCGGATAATTTTTTATTTCTATCCTTTTCATAACTGTACGTTTTAACACTCATTTATTTTTCCTCCTATTTTCGTTCTACCTTTTTATAAATCCAGCTCCCTTATCTCGCTCTTTTGAACCAGCCCTCTACCTTCCCGTTCCATCTTTCCCATTGCATTATCTTGCAAATAGTATCCCACATTTTCCTTTCGTATCTTTAGAGAACACTTTGGTATTGTCCATCTTTTCCTGTGCTCTCTTTAATACATTTTATGCCGTTTTGCTTTTATGAGTTCCAATGGCCAAGAGCTTTCTGCAATCGCCAATTTTTAGGGCACTCTCAACACTAAGAGGGCGCATATTTTTCCCCATATATTAGATTCCAAATATATAAAGAGCTCACAGCATATGCTATGAGCTCTTCTCTATGATCATAATATTTTCTTTTTATTGATGATTCCATCTATCCTCTTACATAGCTGTTCATTGATCAGCTATTTTGGTCGACAGTTTCCACTGAAGATTATCCAAAGATGGAAAATGCCACAAACAGAGCAGACATGAGCGAGGATACCAGAGAAACCACGGTAATCTGTGTATTGATGGAAGGGCCAGCAGTATCTTTGAACGGATCGCCTACGGTATCTCCCACCACGGCTGCTTTATGGGCTTCACTTCCCTTGCCGCCTTCGTTTCCTGCTTCCACATATTTTTTAGCGTTATCCCAAAGGCCGCCAGAATTGGACATGAACAACGCAAGCAACAGGCCGCTTACGATGTTACCCAGTAAGAATCCGCCAATGGCCAACGGTCCACCGATGAATCCCACAATAAGAGTCGCGACAATTGACATCAGTCCTGCTGGAATCAGCTCCTTTAGGGCGCCAGTTGTAGCAATGCCAATGCACTTATCGTATTCAGGTTTCACCCCTTCTACGCCTTCTTTCAGGCCTTTGATCGTGTTAAACTGCCGGTGGATTTCTGCCACCATCCGTTGCGCGTTTTTATCCACGCCTAAGATCAGCATAGCAGAGAACACCGCAGGGATAGCCGCTCCGATCAAAATGCCGAAGAACACAAGCGGGTTCATAATGTCGAATCCAGTGATTAGCGCTTTACCCGCTTCTGCCAAGGCAATATTTGCCTCTGACATAAATGCTCCCAATAAAGAGATAACCGTTAGGCCAGCTGCGCCAATGGAGAAGCCTTTGGTAACTGCCTTTACTGTGTTTCCAGCGCTGTCCAGCTCGTCGGCAACTCTGATTGTTTCGTCGCCCAGGCCTCCCATTTCAGCCAATCCACGGGCATTGTCCACGATGGGGCCGTACGCGTCGTTGGATATGATCATACCGACAATGGAGAGCATACCTACTGCAGCCATGGCGATACCGAAAATCGCATATCCTTCACCCATAGGTTCGCAGAGCTTATAGGATACTAAAGCGGAGATGGCAATACCCACCATAGCAGGCAGTGCCGAGATGAATCCATTGGAAATTCCCGATAGGATGGTAAACGCCGGGCCAGATTTGGATGCCTTGGCTACTCTGCGGACAATTGGCTTTTCGTCATTGGTAAAGTAGTCTGTGGTAATTCCAATAATTACGCCTACTACTAAGCCTACCGTTGCCGCGCCCCAAATGCGCCATGAAAATCCTTCAAAGATAGCGGTTGCGATTGCCGTCAGCACGATGAAGATTCCCGTTGTCACATAGGTAGAGGAGTTGAGCGCTCGGGTCGGATTTCCCTTCTTGCCGATACGGCCAGTGGCAATTCCGATAATAGATGCCAAAAGTCCTAGCGCCGCATAGCAGAAGATCATGGAGGTGTTTGCAAAATCGCCAGAAAGTGATTGGGCAATTACCAGCGCAGAGGCCATTGCCGCCACGTTGGAGTCAAACAGGTCTGCACCCATGCCGGCCACATCACCTACGTTGTCGCCTACGTTGTCAGCAATTACTGCTGGGTTGCGTGGATCGTCTTCAGGAATTCCCAGCTCCACTTTACCAGTGAGGTCAGCTGATACATCGGCTGTCTTCGTAAAGATACCACCACCCGCTTTGGCAAACAATGCAAGAGAGCTAGCACCAAAGGAAAATCCTAACAAAATGGAGGAATCTCCCACAATCCATAGCACAGCTGCTACACCTAGCAGAGAAAAGGCAACTACTGCAAGTCCCATAACCGCGCCACCGCGGAATCCAATTAAAAAGGCGGGCTTAATGCCATGTTGCGCACCTTCTGCCGCTCTGCCGTTGGCATGGGTGGCAACCAAAATGCCGATTTTCCCCGCAATGGCAGATAGCACAGTACCAGCAATGTAGGCAAGCGCCATTGCTAAATTGTCGATTGCATTTCCCGTCCAAATAGGGGATGGCAAAAGCACAAAAATGACTACCGCAGCAATACCAGCAAAAATGGCGAGAATTTTATATTCTCTGCGCATAAATGTATTGGCGCCAGCCTTGATGAGTTTTGATACTTCTATGATTTTTGCATTGGTTGTCTGTTGTTTTTTTACCCATAGATAGAGATACGCTGCAAATGCAAAGGCCAACACGACAATGAGAAATGAAAAGCCATAGAAGATTGAGAGTTGAGAATCCATGAATACCAGACCTTTCTAAAATTGTCTGGACAAGAGATGTTATCTAGTTATCACAATATTATTATAATGAAAGAGGACAAAACTCCAAAAGAGCTCTGTCCTCCACCATCTGAAAGCAAATGGGCCCAAGTTTCCGCCGATTAGTTTCCAAAATACTGTGAATAAATAGAGTATTTTCGCTCTATGACAGACTCCACCGCTTATTCCAGCATTATATAATATACCCTAATTTATGTCAAATGTCAATGGTTCCTCCACGGGAAAACACGTGTTTTTCCTGCAAAAAAATAATTGTTTTTCTCCTCCTATCTCTCTTATTAACGAGATAGAAAAAAGGCACCAAAAAAGGTGCCTTGAACCTCCATCTTTTATCCTTCTAGCCCCGCCTGTGCCTTGCTATAGAGTCGCCCATCTATAAACGTCAGGTTAACCAAACTATACGGCTCTTGTCCCTCCCAGGCGTAGACGTCTACGCCATTTGATTGCGCCTGAAGTTCTCCTTCACTTCCGATGATCTCACAGGCCTTGCTATAGGAAATTCCCATTGTTAGCGCTTCAAATTCCTCTAGAGAAACTGTGGGCTTCCCATTGGAGTACTCCTGATCTTCTTTGGACTCTTGTGGCGTAGGTTTTGGCGTTGCCATTGGTTCCTGATCTTCACTTTCCTCTTCTAGCTTTTCATTATCCCTTCGCAGTGTCCTTATCTCTTTCCAGAGCTCTTGATTCTCCATTGCCCAATCATCTCTTTCCTCAGTCAGTTCTCTTTTTTCCCTTTTTAAATTCCCGTTTTCCGTCTCAAGCTCTTGTTTTTTTGTATTTTCTGAGGATAATCTTTCATTTTCCCGTTCCAACTCCGCTTTCTCCGATGCCAAAGCCTCATATTCGTCCCGGGATATTCCTTGACAGCCCACCATTGTGAGTATACATAAAACACACCACAAGAAGAGCAAGTACTTTTTCACGCTTCATCCCTCCCTTCCATTGTATTTTATCATATTCAAATGAAACTTTTCTGTATTTTTTTCTATAAATCGAAATTTCCGTTATAAAAAAGATCTTACAATTTTTGATTCTAGCTATTTTTGAGTTTCCTATCGAAAATGAGCTGGCAGCTGTATTAGCCCCGCAAGGAATTAGCAGACAGCAGAGGCATTGTGAAAGCGTTGATCCCCATAGAGCACATGCAAGCAAATAGACCAAGCATCGCCGTACTTTTTCATGGTGAAAAAGCAGTGATGAAGGGAGCTGGTAGCCCGTTCAGTTTTCCAAATGGGTTGTGATTATAGAATCCATCGCGACATGCTTGTCTTTGACAATATAGATATTTTGGATCAAAGTAAAAATATCGTTACCCACCAAAATGAGTAACGATATTACATCCAGCATCACGCTGGTGGTGACCCGTCGGAGATTCGAACTCCGGACACCTTGATTAAAAGTCAAGTGCTC
>CAJJPW010000135.1 GCA_905193725.1 uncultured Eubacteriales bacterium | reverse complement strand
GAAAACTCCTGTTTTGGAATTAGACCATCTTTCTGTAGACTTTGAAGGCCAAACTGCTCTTGACAAAGTAAATATCTGCGTATACCCAGGAGAAGTACATGCGATTATTGGGTGTAATGGTGCGGGAAAATCTGTATTGGTCAAGGCGGTAGCAGGGGTTCTCCGCTATAGCAGCGGCCAATTGCGCCTAAATGGCAAGGAAGTCAGCTTTGCCTCTGTGGAGGAGGCGGTAAAGCAAGGGGTATGTATCTGTACTCAGGAGTTAACTGTATTTGATAATCTGTCGATTGCAGATAATTTATTTGTCAATAATCCTATTGTTTACAAAGGTGGCTTTTTGTTAAACTTAGGAGAGATACGCCGTAAAACTCAGGAAATACTGGATTTGCTGCATCTAGACGCCTATCCTAGACAAAAGGTTTGGGAGCTTTCCCAAGCAGAGAAATACCTACTTCAGTTTGCAAGGTCCCTTATTTACCAGTCTAAAGTGTTGATATTAGATGAAATTTCTGCTTCTCTCACCAATAGAGAAATGGAAGTGGTATATCAATTAATCCAAAAATGTAAATCTAAGGGAATGGCCATTATCTATATCTCTCATTGCCTGAGTGAAATTACTCGCATAGCAGATCGAGTAACCATATTAAAGGATGGAGCGGTAGCCGCTCAAATGGAGTCTGGGAAATTGGGAAGAGACGAACTCACCCGGCTCATGCTAGGAGAACCCAAACGGGAGTACTACCCAAAGCTCCCCGTGGCCCAGGGAAACACTTTGTTGCGGGTGAGGAACCTATTCAACCACTTCTTGCACGATATCAATTTGGACCTGCACGAGGGAGAGGTCATCGGCATTGCAGGCATTGCAGGATCTGGAAGGACCCAGCTTCTCAAGGCGCTGGCCGGGCTGGAGAAAATATCTCAGGGGGAGATCGTCTACTCCAGCAGGGCAAAGGGCACGAGGGGAAATAAAGCGCCTATCCATGTGGGATATATCCCGGAAGATCGGGATAAATATGCCCTATTTCCCGACTTCACGCCAGTGAAAAATATCACTGTGCGCAATCTGGATGGATGTAGCACCGGGAAGATCATGAACTTACAGCAGGAAGAGATCCAAGGCAAGGTGATGATGGAGCGGCTGGGAATCAAAACAGGGGCAAATGAGGACGACATTGCCAGCATCAGCAGCGGCAACAAACAAAAAATCGTGGTGTCTCAGTGCCTGTATTCCAATTGCAGCGTTTATCTGTTTGATGAGCCTACACAGGGAGTGGACATCGCTGGGAAAGTGGAAATCTACAATATCATCAATGGACTCATTCGCAATGGAGCGGGTGTAATTATGGTATCCTCTGATTTTTCTGAGCTGACGGGCATGTGCGATAGGATATTGGTATTAAAAGAAGGGACGTTCGTCGCTGAGCTTTCCACCAAAGAGCTAGATCGGCTGAACCTAATTGAATATTTCATATAGCGAAGCGGAATGTAAACACAAATGAGAGGGTTTTGTCTGCACAATATCTGATATCAAAGAACAAAGGGAAGGGGACTTGCAGGGCTCTATTTTTTTTAAAACTTTGGGAAGATAGTAGCTAAAACGATGAATAATAGGCATAAAAAATAGGTACCGCATTTGCGATACCTATTTTCATCTTGCGAAAGCGTTTTACCCCGGTGGGCTATCTTTGGAAAAACTACTGTGGAGTGAGAAGACTTTAATCCAATTTTTAGTGTTGAATAGGATTTCGTGAAAAAAGTAGCTCCCATTTATCCGCTCTTTTTCTATAGATAGAGAAAAAAACTATGGAAAAGGAGAAGACCTCTATGGAATGAACTGAAAAACCAAAAATAAAAATTCTTTAAAATATATTGACAGTAAAAGAGAAAAGTGGTACCTTTTAAATAAAGTAACTATGTTACTACATAGTGATAAAGGAAATAGACATGTTCGAAAATGAAACGATTGATAAAGGGACCCCAATCCCCTTGTATTTTCAGTTAAAAAGTATCATCTTAAAATATATCAATGAAGGCAAATTGAAGCCGGGAGATGCGATTCCGACAGAAATAGAATTAGCACAGCTTTTTGATATCAGCAGGACGACAATTCGGCAGGCGATCACGGAACTGGTTATGGAGGGATATCTTACGCGCATAAAAAGCAAGGGAACATTTGTGCAAAAGCCACCTGTTCGCCAGGAGTATATCAGGAGCGTGAGAGCGTCTCACGAGCTGATCAGACAGCAAAATATGGTGCCGAGAACTAAGATATTGGAATTGCGTGAGGTGACGGCAGATGATGAGATCGCCGGTGAGTTGAAAATTGAGCAAGGCGCGCCTGTCATTAAAATGATGCGTTTGCGTTTCGCAAATGAAGAGCCAATTCTCTATACTGAAAACTACCTATCGATGCGCGCAAAAGAAATATTGAACGTGGATATGGAAAAATGTGGGCTATTCGAGTTTCTCGATAGAAATGACGAAACGCGCATCACGAGGTCTGTCCGGACGCTCAGTGCGGTGGCGGCGAATGAAGAAGACGCCCGCCTGTTGAATATGCAGGTGGGAGAACCGATTCAACTCTCAAAATCAATTAGCTATAATCAGTATAATACACCTATTGAGTACGCAATCGTTCGCTTCCGTGGAGATAGGAACATCTTTACTGTAGAATTACATATATAAAAAGAGTCTCTTTTTAAAGTATTATATAGTAACATAATTATGTAATTGTGTATTGATTGGTGATAGGACATATAACCGTAGCATGAAATACATGATATATATGTAAAACTAGCTCTCTTTTTTTAAGATATTATGTAGTAACATAGCTACATAGCGACGTACCGAGTATGCATAGTTTATTCTGGAAAAACAATATATTTACCTAGAATTGCGTGGAAAAAGAGTATTTCTTTTTTTAAGATATTATGTAGTAACATAGCTACATAATTACGTGATGATAAGCTGAAGGATAGTTTGGCATAAAGAATATGCCAAAAGAAATAAATCAGGAGGTTTTATAAAATGAAAAAGACAAGACTTTTACTCGTTCTTATGTTAGTGTGTCTGTTGGCATTTACAGGCTGCGCTTCTTCAGGTGGAGAAGAAACGCCCACTGATAGCGCGAGTGCAAGCACCCCTTCGGAAACAACCGGGGAAGAGCCGAGCGATAGCGCTGCGCCGGAAGCACTGGACGTAGTCTATTTGATGCCATCTACAGAATCCCAATACTGGGGGGAATACACGCTGATCGGCGTGGAAAATGCAGTGCAGGATATTCAGGATGAATATGGTGTAACGATTAATTTTTCCACGGCAGGGCCGGCCCAAGAGTCTGAGACAGACGCTTACATAAAGGCCTTCGAGAACGTCATCGCAAAACAGCCAGATGCAATCATCACCGCGACAACGACACCGGATGCGACCGTTCCACTGGTTCAGGAAGCCTTTAATCAGGGAATACTGGTTAACTTTTTAGGAATGGCTGTGGACGACGAATATCAAGAATATTACGGGACAGATTTTCGGTCAGACCAAAGCGCGCTAGGGGAAAGCGCTGCGGAAGCAATGCTAGCCAAGATGGAAGAAAAACAAATCGAACCAAAAGGAAAGGTTGGCATCCATATGTCGGTGGTTACCCCTTCGCTGGAAGTGCGCATAGAGTCGTTTAAAGCATATATGGCGGAGAATGCGCCGGAGATCGAATGCCTGGACACTCTTTATAATGAAAACGACATCAATAACGCACAGGCAAATGTAGAAAATCAGATATCCACTTATGGAGATGAAATGATTGGCTTCTATGGCGCCAACAATATTTCTGGCGATGGGATTGCACTTGGAGTCAAAAATTCTAACATTGCCTCGCAAGTTGTTTCCGTTGCGCTTGACTCAGATGATTTGGAGATCGAGGCGCTGGAAGTAGGCAATCTGGATGCGATTATTGTACAAGATCCCTATAAAACAGCGTATGATGCCACAATGGACGTATACAATGTTTTAGTAGAAGGGGCTGAAATGCAGAAGGTTGTGAATATTCCCTGCACGCAGGTTACCAAGGAAAATATGAATGAAGACGCAATTAAAGCACTGATAAATCCGCTGCTGAACAAACGCAGCTGAATTTTGCCAGGGGGGTTCCGGCCTTTATGGCTGGGCCTCCGGGCAACTTATAGTGGAGAAACAGATATGGATAATAACGTAATATTGAAAATCAAGGATGTATCAAAGCGATATCCAGGCGTAAAAGCGCTGGACCATATCAGCATGGAATTAAAGAGGGGAGAAATCAGAGCGCTGGTCGGAGAGAATGGCGCAGGGAAATCCACTTTAATCAAATGCGTGATGGGCGTTGAGAAGGCAGATGGCGGTGAGATCCTGGTAAATAGTGGCGAGGGAAAATGGGAGCAGCCTAAAAACGCGATAGACGCCAAAAGACTAGGACTATATGCAAACTACCAACATGTGAATATTGCGCGGGAACTGAGCGTAGCGGAAAACTATTTCATGGGCAGATTGCCCAAAAACAGCGTGGGACTTGTGGACTGGAAGACGATTTATTCCCAGTCGCAAAAAGTATTGGAACGCTTTGAGATCAGTGAGATCGATCCGAAACAGCCGATCCGAAGTCTATCTGCCGCTTTGCAGGAAATGGTTACGATCAGCAAAATATCGTTGAATGACAATATCCGCGTAGTTATTTTTGATGAACCCACAGCCCTGTTGGAAAATGACAAGGTGGAAACGCTCTACCGCTATATCCGTGAATTAAAGAGTCAGGGCGTCAGTATTATCTATATTTCTCACAGACTGGAGGAAATTTTTGAAATTTGCGACAGCGTCACCGTACTGAAGGACGGTAAATTTGTGGGAACGAAACAGATAGAAGAAGTGGACAAAAACTCTCTTGTGGAAATGATGGTAGGCAGGACGGTAGATAACATCTATCATATTGAACATTTCAAACCCGGAAAAGAACTTCTGCGTGTAGAAGGGCTTACCAGGAAAAAGGAATTCGAGGATATTTCTTTTCATATTCGGCAAGGGGAGATATTAGGATTTTTTGGGCTGATTGGCGCGGGAAGGTCGGAGATTATGAAATGTATTTTTGGAATTCATCCGCCAGACAGTGGAAAGATCTATATCAGCGGTAAAGAAGTATCGATCCACTCCCCAAAAGAGGCAATGAGAAATTCAATCGGACTGATTCCGGAAGACAGGCAGACGGAAGGACTTGCACTGGAACTTCCCATCAAAATCAATATCAATATGTCGTCTTACGATATGATCAGTCGCATGGGAATCATCAACGTTGCCAAAGAAGCTTCCCGTGCGACTGAATTTATGAAGCGGGTAGGGATCAAAGCGCCGGGGACAGGGCAACTTGTCAGAAACCTCTCGGGTGGAAATCAACAAAAAGTAGTCGTCAGCAAGCTCCTGTGCAGGGATCCAGAAATTTTCATCTTCGATGAGCCTACGGTAGGAGTAGATGTAGGTGCGAAGCAGGAAATATACGGCATTATTGAGACTCTTACGAAAAGCGGGAAAGCGGTAATCCTAATCTCCTCTTACCTTCCAGAGGTCATGGGGCTATCCGACCGGCTGATGATCATGTCGGAAGGAAAGATCGTCGGAGAGGTAGGAGACGAAGAACTAAAACGGGCGACAGAAAAGGATATTATGGCGATTGCAGCCAGCTAAGGAGGAAAAAATGAAAGATAACCCTAAAAAGAAAATCATTAAACAAAACAATGATATCCGTGTTTATTCACTTGGTGGTTTGGGTGTTGTTGGCATGAATATGTATGTTGTTGAATCTGGCGATGAAATCATCATAATGGATGCAGGAATATTATTTGCAGACGACGATGTACATGGCGTTAATTATGTAATTCCTGACTTCACTTATTTAAAACAAAACGAAAAAAAGATTGTTGGATTATTTATCACCCATGGTCATGAAGATCATATTGGTGCAATACCTTTTTTACTAGAGCAAGTAAATGTCCCCGCAATCTACACAACTGGTATAGCAGTTGGGTTTATTGAAAACAAACTAAG
>CAJJPW010000134.1 GCA_905193725.1 uncultured Eubacteriales bacterium | reverse complement strand
TTGGATATTGAAAAACATGAAAAGAGCAAAACGCTAAAAATTGCTGTGATTTTATCAGCTGTATTAATCCTAGTGGTAATCGTATGCGTCCTGGCAGGGAGATACTCCTGTACGAAGCTGGAGATTTTGCAGTGTTTTTTTTATGGCATTGTGGATCTTTTTTGCACGATTTTAGAGATTCCCGCCATGCTGATTCCCGGCCTGGATTACACCATAGCCAATCCAGTGCCCATTACCTGGCCGCCCAATGTGGACATCGTGCTTTGGTCGGTGAGAATTCCCCGCATTATCGCGGTCATCTTTGTGGGTGGCGGCCTAGCCATTTCTGGCGCGAACTACCAAGGCCTGTTCAAAACCCCCCTGGTGTCTGAATCCATCCTAGGCGTGTCAGCAGGAGCCAGTTTAGGGGCTTCTCTGTCCATCCTGTGTGAATGGGGATATATCGCCACTAACATCGCAGCATTTATAGGCGGCATCCTTGCCGTATCATTGACGTACGTAATCTCCCAAATTTTTACGGGAAACAAAACACTGCTGTTAGTCTTGTCAGGCTCCATTGTGTCCAGCATTTTCTCTGCCGGTCTCTCCATCGTCAAATATGTGGCCCCCACAGAGACGGCACTGCCGGAACCTTTTGGCTCATGGGGTCGTTTGGGGATATCACTGTCTCCAACGTGTATTTTCTCGTGCCGGTCATAGCCGTCTGCACCCTTCTGTTAATGTCCATACGCTGGCGGGTGAATGTGCTGTCCTTTGGAGATGACGAAGCGCTGGCCTTGGGCATCAACGTCAAACGGACGCGGATTATGATTATTATCTGCTCTACGTTGATCACCGCATCGGCTGTGTGCGTCTGTGGGATGATCGGCTGGGTAGGTGTGGTGATCCCGCAGATTACCAGGATGATAATTGGGCCGGATGCGCGAAAACTCATCCCTTGCTCCTTTGCCATTGGGGCGGCCTTTCTATTGATTGTAGACTTAGTCTGCCGCACGCTGACGGTGGCGGAGATACCGGTAGGCATTGTGACTTCCATTGTGGGAGCGCCGCTGTACATTATAGTGCTGAAACGCGCGAGAGAAGGGTGGGCGTGATGTCGGAAATCAGTATTAACAATGCGACCTTTTCCTACGACGGAAAGAACGATATCTTTACAGACCTGAGTTGTACCATCTACGACGGTGAAATCTTCTGCATATTGGGACCCAACGGCATAGGCAAATCGACCCTGCTCAAGGGAATTATGAATTTGCTCAAGCTAAAAAAGGGAAGCGTTACCCTGGATGGGCGGGATATTCGGGAGATTCCACCCAAAACACTGGCAAAACACATTGCATACATCCCCCAGACGTATCATATGGTGTTTCCCTATCGGGTGATGGATGTGATCATGCTGGGGAGAACACCGCATTTACAGAGATCGAGTAAACCCACCACAGAGGATTACCAAAAGGTAGAAGAGGCCATTGAAGGCCTGGGGCTGCAAGAGCTGGCATTTCGCTCCTGCACGCAGCTTTCCGGCGGTCAGCTACAATTGGTTATGATAGCCCGTGCCATCGCACAAGAAGCCACATTTTTGATGTTGGACGAGCCCACGGCTCACTTGGACTTTGGCAAGCAGTTAAAGACGCTGGAAATGGTGGAGACCATGAAGAAAAAGGGGGTAGGGGTGATCATCACCACCCACAACCCAGACCATGCCTTTCTAATCGCAGATAAGGTCGCCATTATGAATCATAGGACTTTCGTGGCGGTGGGGCAACCCAATGATGTGATCACTGAGGAAAACCTGAGAGAAATCTATGATGTGGATGTGCGCATCCGCAACGTGTTCAAAACGCTGGAACGCAAAGTATGCGTACCCATGCGGAAAGACGATGTGCTCTAGCGGAAGATTCCGCAGAAAATAGAATGTTTTAAAAAAGGAGAGAAAAAATGAAAAGAGCAAAAAGAGGAGTTATATTGTTGGTTGTAGTGGCCATGATGATAAGCGTCTTCGCAGGCTGCTCCAATTCCGCAGGAACCGATGCATCTCCGTCCGCTCCCACAGAGAGCGCGACGCAGACGAGCGAAAATACGGCAGAGCCCAGCGAAAGCCCAGCTGAGGACAGCACGGGCACCCACACTGTGGTGGACTTCTATGACCGTGAAGTGGAAATTCCCAATGAGGTGGATAGCATTATCTGCATCACCCCAGCTGTGACCCAAATACTGGCTATGCTGGGCGCAGAGGACGCAGTGGTCGCGGGCGCTGGTACATTTACCGCTGATACCTTAAATGGAAAGATGTTTCCAGGGCTGAACGATTTGGCAGCGATGTCTCGGGACGATGTGAACGTAGAATCGGTATTGGAGTACGATCCAGATGTGATCATCTGGGGATATGGCATAGACAGCGTGCCAGAAGCCATTATTGAGGCGGAGATCCCCGTGGTGGCATGTAACATCCTGAGCGCAGAAGAGCTGATGGATGCAGTGGATCTGATGGGCGAAGTGCTGGGCGGAGAAGCAGCGGAAGAAGCGGCTGCTTATCGAGAATACTATACCTCCAGAATTTCAGAGGCAGAGGAGCGCACAGCTGACATCCCAGAGGAAGACCGGCCTACCGTTTACATTGCCAACGGCTCTACTTTGAGAACCAACGGAAAGGACTCCATGCCCTATTCTTGGGTTACACTGTGCGGCGGCAAGCTGGCTTCCTTAGATCTGGAACTGGGAGATACCAGCAACATCGACGTGACACTGGAAGAGCTGATCAACCTAGACCCGGACATTATCGTGGCTACCAGCACGGAAGTCAGAGATGAGTTCCTGTCAGAGCCCCAGTACGCGGGACTTTCCGCTGTAAAAAACAATCAAGTATACGCCAATCCCAAAGGCGGCAGCGTATGGTATCTGGGCCATGTAGAGGCGCCCATCCAGCTCACCTATGCGTTTACCATCATTCATCCAGAACTTGCTGAAGAGGTAGACGTAGAAAAAGAGGTGCGGTACTTCTATGAAACCTTCTATGAATACGACTTGACGGACGAAGAATACCAGGAGATCATGAATCCATAATATAACAGCAAAAAAATGGGGGTGCCATATGCCACATGTTCATTGCATGTGGCATCCCTTTATCAGGGAAAGGAGAAACTATGATCGGATGGCTCAATTGGCGGGAGATTGAAAAACACAACGATTGGGGATATCGGGACAAAGACGACGCCACCGCTGCCAGATGGGATGATGCGGCAGAAGGGTGGAACAGGAGATGCCAGGAGGAAATCGAATTCACCCAAAGGCAAGTGGATTTGATGGACCAAATTGGCCCAGAAGACAGGGTGCTGGATATTTGCTGTGGCCCTGGGATGCTCTCCGTCCCCATAGCAGCTAAGGCAAAATGGGTAACGGGCCTGGACTTTGGTGATGAGATGCTCAGGCTGTTTCGGGAAAACACCGCAAAAGCGGGAGCGACGAACACCGATGTGATTCAGTGTAACTGGAACACGGCGCGGCCAGGCGTGGATTTCCCCAAGTACGATATTGTAGTGGCAAGGCATTCGCCTGCTCAGGCGGATATTTTGAAAATCAGTTCAGCCGCAACCAAATACTGCTATTCCCTCATGAATACCTATAGCAGATTTGGCGGGATGAACCTTTTAAGAGGATTGGTGGAAAATCACAATCCCATCGTATCGGCAACGGACGCAGGGGCACAGAAAAACCGCATCCGGCCCGATGGGTTCCTCTATGGGTTCAACATCCACTTTAATATTTTATACGATCACGGCGCCCATCCTACTGTACAGTACGCTTACAGAGAGGAGCGCATCGTTGAGGAGAGCAGACAGGCGCTGTATGAAAAGATGGGTGGACATGCAAAGTTTTTAAACACGGCGGCAGAAGAGGAGTTTAAACGCCGCGTGGATACAATCACCAAACAACTTCCCGATGGAAAGTTTGAAATAGATAGAACCACAACCATGTCCGTCCTGGGGTGGAACCCCAACGACATTCGCCTAGAAGATTGAGAATTTGCTGTTTTCGTGAGAAGATAGAAAATCCGGCAGTGTGTTCCGTTGGTGGAATGTGCTGCCGGGTTTGGTTTTAGAGGTTTATGCCCAAAATGGCCTTCCGCTTACTGAGGGCCGTTTTCCGTCTCTTCCTCTTCTGCCAACAAAACGTCAGGATCCACTGGCGCGTTTAAGATCTCCTGGGCCAGTTCCAGCTGATCCCGACGCACAAAGATGTTGATGCCAAATAGAGAAGATCCAGCATATAGATGGGAGATGTCGCTGAATTTTGTGTATTGGTATAGGGTGGGAATTCCATAGGACTCCAGCAGAGAGCGGGTGAGCATGCACTCCTGATCCCCTGGGACCTGTGTCAGCAAGACAAGCTCTGTGTTTTCAGGAGCTACCTTTTCCAAGTGATCTGCCGTATCTTCACTGGGCAGCCCATCTGCCAAAGGCTCACCGCAATCAGTGCATCTTGAAAAGTCATCTCGGTATTCTGTTTTGCATCTTGGACAATACTTCACAGTTGTTCCCTCCATACCAGTATGTTATCTATACTATATCATAATAGCAAAACGGCTTTCAAGCAGTTCATAGAGAGTATAGGGAAATGCGCCTGGGAGGAATGGAAGAGGCGAGAGATCCTTTGCCATGTCCTACCAAAACCTCTCAGGCAGAAGAACGGAGAAAACAGAGCCTCTTGCGCGGGATATCCCTACAGAAAGCTTAATCTCAATAGTCATATGAACCTTGCCTCAAGCTAGCCTCTTGCGCGGGATATCCCTACTACCAAAAGGCCTATATCTTCAAGGGATATTTTAGGGAAGAAGCTTCCCATTAGAGAATAGCGGCTAATGAAAGGTCCCGCCTAAACTGCGATGAATGGGGGCGTGCAAGAAGTACCAAGTGGAAAGAGCGGCCTCCTCTAGGAATCAGGGCCGCACTGTTTACAGGGCTTTTCCTTGCCCTCTAGATAGGCGTCCTCTACGGTGCCTTCCAGTATTTCCTTGGAGCGGGATAGGGAAGAACAGTCTTTGCGCAAATGGTATACAGTTCCATTGGGCGTGAAATATACGATTTGATTCGGGTCGATGTCCGCTGGAATTTCCGAAGAATCACTAGGTGAGTCGCTGGAAGGAGTGTCGGCGTTAGCAGAATCCTGAGGAGCGCTGCTGGCTGCCGGAGTATGGGTATCAGAAGTAGCTGGCTCGCTGCTGGGAGCGGGAGAAATGCTCTCTTTGGGCGAGTCAAAATAGTAATCGGGCAGGGCGTCGTGTTTGACGATGATGGTGGGGCGATCCAATGTGTTGCTGATATAAAAAACGCTAAATAAAAGAAAGATGATAAAGACAACTGCCAAAAGAGCAACCATAAATAATTTGATATTCTTAGAGTACTTTTGTTTCCCGAGAAAAACTCTGGCAGTAATCGCGCAAGTAAACAAGAATATGGCGATACATATGAAAAATAGCATATCAAATTCCAAAGGTAAACTCCGCCTTTCCCATCTTCAACTTGATTATAACATAATTCGACAAATAAATACATTTTTTTTATGAGAAGCTGTGGAAGAGGAGAAAATAGTTTTGTTCTCAAAAATTTAAAATATTCCCCCTTTTTTTATGATATACTATTGGAAAAAGGGATATTGAATGTAAGGAGAATATGATGTATAAATTGTTAAAACTCAAAAACAATAGCAGAGTTGTATTAGAACAAATACCCGGTGTGAGATCTTGCACCATTGGCATTTGGGTGAAGGCGGGCAGCGTCAGCGAGACAGAACAGGAAAATGGATATTCCCATTTTATCGAACACATGATGTTCAAGGGCACCCAAAAGAGAACGGCAAAGCAGATCGCCCAAGATATGGATTTCTTAGGAGGACAGCTCAACGCCTTTACTTCAAAAGAGTGCACCTGCTACTATGCAAAGGTGATTGACGAAAAGGCAGTGGAGGCGATTGAGATTTTAACAGACCTGTTTTGCAATTCCACCTTTGACGAGACGGAGCTGGAAAAGGAACGGGGCGTGGTCATCGAAGAGATTTTGATGTCCAACGACAGTCCGGACGA
>CAJJPW010000133.1 GCA_905193725.1 uncultured Eubacteriales bacterium | reverse complement strand
TTAAACACAATAGACTATATTAGACCTTTTATTGAATAAAACAAATTAATCATTAAAAATGTTATAGTTATGAGCTACGATACTACAATAACATTATTACTTATACCTAAAAATAGAGATGGGCAGTATTTGCTCCAAATAAAAGCTGCCGGAAAGCGGATTAATACAAATTAATTATCGTAGTAGAGTGAACTAGAGGAGGAAGAAAATGTCCGATTTTACAAAGGAGAACCAGGAAAGCCAAAATGACGTCCCGGAATATGTACAAGAGGCGTATAGGGAATTTCAGTGGTCAAATATGGGAGGGAGGCCTGAGCAGGGAACGGCTCCACGTGATTTGAATGCGGTAAATAGTAGGGGCCAAACCCACCAAGGGTCGGCGCCGCATAATTATAGTGCAGCAAATTCTGTAAGCCAATCAGAACAAGGACAAGGCTCTCGTAGCTTTAATGCGACTAATACCAAAGAAGAGAATGAGGCATACACCCAAGGGGATGTCCCAAAGGCACGGAAAAAGAAATGGCTGCCCTTTGCGATTGGCGGAGGAGCGATTATGGTGGTGGCAGGAGTACTGCTTTGCATTTTTTTACTGCCGATAGGAGAGAAAGGTTCTGACAAACAGTGGCGCAAGGAATGGAATGGCCATGATTATATGAGCTCTTGTATGATAGAGGAGGATGGAACCTATCGGCTATTTGAAGCAGATGACGAGATGCTAGACTATGTTTGGGAACCAGGGGGAGAATATATTGTTTTTAGAAAATATGGGAAACCTGGGTTGTATTCTAAAAAAGTAGGAACAGATGTGGAAAACTTAATTAGTGATGATGAGGGAATTGTAGATTCTACTTATATACTTAGAAACGGAATTTTTTATGCTAAAAAGGATGATTATGGAGATTTCATCAGTGAGTGGGATTATTATCATCATAAAACAGGCAGGACAGTTAAGTTGGCGGACTGGGATATTGAATTTTACAGTGATTGGGATGGGGAGCAAAATATTGTCTTCATTAATGAAAACAGAGAATTGATGCTGTTCCAAACAGAGAATTGTGTAATGAAGAAACTTGGTATGGTAGATAGCATAGAGAACTGGTTTGATTTATATGTTGTCAATTTCTCGGAAGATGGTTCTTTGGTTTTTTTGGTTAGTATAAAAGAAACTGCCGAGGGGAGTTATACTCTCAATTATTATTGTATGGATCATGGGAAATTAGAGAAAATAGGTACGATAGAAAATAACCCATACTACGATAGAAAAATATACTTAAATCAAACAGGTGAAGAGGCTATCGTTCACACGCCGGGAAGTGGAGTATTGTTCTATAAAAAGTCTGGTGAAGCAGCTGAAAAAATTGTTGTAGACACCTATGAAATCTGTGATATTTTGACTGACAAGAGTGAAGATGATTTGGACACCAGGCCAGAATCTTTTGATACCTTTTATTGTACCACTCAAAATGAGGCGAAAGACACGCGTACGCTTTACTGTATTGATAAAAATAGAGATGTGAAAAAAGTTGCCGATAGCCTTTATAACTATGGAGACGTTAAAATCAATAATGGAATTGCAACATTTATTGTAGAGAGAGAATCGTATAATCAACTATGTTATTGCCATGTTGATGGAGATCAAATTGGAGCGACAGCAAGTGTTAGTGAAGAGGTATATGAGTATCGAGTGTCTGCAGATGGAAAATATATTTACTATATGACGGATTGGGATGTAGATACGAGCCTAGCAGATCTTTATGTATACGATACAGAAAAGGATCTGAAAGAGGTTGTCGCTTTAGATGTGAATTACCACACTGTGGAAATTTCAGCAGATGGGAAAACGGTGGTATTTTTAAAAGATGCAGAGGAACTCTATGATGATTCATTTCAGTATGTCGGGGAGGGCTACATAAAAAGATTAGATGAGGATCCTGTGAAAATCGCAAGTGACATTGTTTGGCTTTATCCTACGGTAAAAGAAGAATATATCAACGAGGATATGATTCCCTTTATGGCCAATGTGTATATGGATGGAAGGGGATCGCTGGATGATCAGTTGATTATCGGCGGATTATACATCTATGATGGAGAGGATTCCGTAAAAGTGGCAGACGATATGATTTTCAATAGGTTTGGACTTTAATTCACATTATAAAAAATGAGTGCAAACAGAAGAGGCCGGGATAAGGCCTCTTCTTTGCGTGAAAAATCAGCGAAAAACTTGGAGTTTATGGCTAAAGCTCCCTTTTTATGGTAATAATAGACTTATTAGAAAGGGAGAAGTGTATGTGGATTGGTCTTTTGATTGCTTTGGCGGTGGTAATAGGGATTTGCCTTTTGTGGGTGCGCATCCGCATTTTTACTGTCACAAAGAAAAAGATTCACTTTTATATTGTGGAGATATCTCTATATGGGAAAGTGAAAGTGCTCCGCAAGGCGTTTTTTTACCGCTGGAGGGGACAACTGCTCAAGAGCTTTTTTCAGGTGACTAAAAATGGCTATGAGCTGATTGGAAACAAGAAAAAGCCGAGAAAAAAACTCAGCAAAGGGCAGAAGCTTCAAATTCGTAAAATCCTCTCCAAACTGGAAGTGAAAGATCTAGACTGGAAAATTGAGCTAGGGTTGGAGGACGCCTTTGATACCTCGATGGCCTGTGGTATTTTATATGCGCTGCTCAACAGCGTAGTGGCTGTTTTCAATGGATATACGCAGATTAGAAAGGCAAGTATCAATGTATCTCCATACTATAACGAGTGGCATTTGAAAATAGATATTTTATGCATAATTGAGTTCAAATTGGTAAAAATGATAATGAATGTTTTAAAGTTATTGTTGGGAAAATGACTTAAATATTAAAGAAAGAAGGCGGTTGAGAATATGCATCCCATAGAGAATATTTTGCAGACTACGATGAATGAAATCAAACAGATGATTGACGTCAACACTATCGTTGGAGACGCCATTACCACGCCAAGTGGAAGCACCATCATTCCCATTTCCAAAGTGAGCTTTGGTTTTGTATCGGGAGGAGGAGAATATCCACCGGCAAATAAGGAGAGATTAGAGGAGTGCTCTAAATTCCCATTTTCCGGAGGGTCTGGTTCGGGGATCAGCATCAGGCCGGTAGCGTTTTTAGTAGTAGATGGCGAGAATGTAAAAATGCTCTGTACCAATCACAAAAATCCATGGGATAAAGTGCTGGAGTGTGTGCCACAAGTGATCACCGAAATATCCAATATCGTCAAAGAAAAATGTGGGTCAAATAGCGGTCAAAACAGTGCACAGCAAAATCAAAATGCCTATCAAACCCAAGGCAGCACAATGAATTCCTAGTGAAACATGATAGCAAAATAGTTTATATGCCATATATTCACAAAATGCCCTTTGCAGGTAAGATGACTCTCATCTTTCGGCCAAAGGGCATTTTTATAAGCAAAAACATTTCATTTCGGATAAAATTTGTCTCGTGCTCAATGGTATAGAGCATGGAGAGACTACTAGAAGCGCGAGAACCGTGCAAATATAAAACAGATGGAATAAATCAAACAAACGGCTTGTAAAAATAGAGTGAGGAGTGGTGATATGGCAAAACGAGTTGTTGCTATGATAGCAGTCTGCATTTTTATGATCATCTGTGGGGTGCCGCAAGAATCAAAGGCACAGAGCAACGCCCCAGGTACCAATGCGGCAGGAGCTGTTTTGATGGAAGCCAGCACAAAGAAAGTGCTGTATGAAAAAAATGCCCATGACAAAATGCCCATGGCCAGTACGACAAAGATTATGACGGCATTAGTGGCAATTGAAAATGGAGATTTAGACAGCACTGTAACGGTGAGTAAAAATGCCAGTGGTGTAGAGGGCTCCTCCATATGGCTGGGCGTAGGGGAAAAGATGACGCTCAAAGAGTTACTCTATGGGCTGATGCTCGCCTCGGGAAACGACGCAGCCGTGGCTATTGCCGAACATGTAGGGGGTAGCGTTGAGGGGTTTATTGAAATGATGAACAACAAGGCCAAAGAGATTGGTGCAAATGACACCCATTTTGTGACTCCAAATGGACTGCACGACGACAATCACTACACCACGGCGTATGACCTGGCGCTGATTTCCTGTGTCGCCATGGAAAATCCACAGTTTCAGGAGATCGTCAATACCCAGTATAAGGAACTGCCTTGGGAAGGGCATGATTACAATCGAGTGGTCAAAAATAAGAATAAAATCCTCTGGCAATATGAGGGGGGCAATGGGGTAAAAACGGGATATACCAAAAAGGCGGGACGCTGTCTTTCAGCGGCGGCAAAGCGAGATGGCATGCAGCTGGTTGCTGTGGTGCTCAACGACTATGACATGTTCGCCGACTGTATGAGCCTGCTGGATTATGGCTTTGATAACTACCAAAATTATGATATTATAGAAAAAGGTCAGTATTTGGGCAAAACTGCTGTGAAAGACGGCATGATAGGTTCAATAGATAGCAAAGCGCCTGAGAGCTTGCGTTTACCTCTCAGCGAGGAGGAGTATGCCCAGATTCAGACGGAAATTCACGTGGAGGAACAAGTAGAGGCCCCGGTCAAACAGGGAGATGTGCTGGGAAGTATCACTGTTAGGCTAGGGGATGAGGTCATTTATCAGACAGATGTGCTCTCTCAAGTGGATGTGGAAAAAAACACATTTGCCTATCATTTTGACAATGTATTGAGAGATTGGCTCAAGCTGGGCAAAAAGACAGCGTAGTAGGGGAAAGTACAGATGGCTTAGGAGAAGGACCTTGATGGTGCAAAAGAAAAAGGAGACATATGATAAGACTGCAAAAATATTTAGCGGATGCGGGGATCGCATCCAGGAGAAAGTGCGAGGAATACATCCAAAAGGGCATGGTGATGGTAGATGGAAAGATCATCACCCAGTTGGGGACCCAGGTGGATCCAGAAGTGCAGGAGGTCTTTTTTAAGGGCCGACTGGTAAAGCCCCAAGGACAGAAGACGTATATTATGCTCAATAAGCCCCCTTACTGTGTCAGCACTTGTAAAGATGACAAGGGAAGGGACACCGTTTTAAAGTACATTCGAGATGTCAATAAAAGGCTTTACCCGGTAGGACGGCTGGATTATGTCAGCGAGGGATTGCTGCTCATGACGGACGATGGGGAGATCACCAATAAACTGCTCCATCCCAAAAATGAGGTGTATAAGACGTATTTTACTGTGATAGAGGGCGTGCTGGAGCAAGCGGAGATAGAGCAGTTAAAGCGGGGCTTAGTATTAGATGGACAAAAGTTGGCTCCCTGCAAAGTGGCTTTGCTGCGGGTTTCTCAGGGCAAAAGTGAGCTGAAGATCTCCATTCGAGAGGGAAAGAATAGGCAGATTCGAAGAATGATGGAAGCGCTGGGAAAAAAGGTGGTATTTTTAAAGCGGACAAGCATTGGCAAGCTGTTTTTGGGAAACCTAAAAAGGGGTACTTACCGATATCTGACCCAAGAGGAGATAGCGTACTTAAAGAGCCTATAGGTGCTCTTTACACGCGCAAAACTGGTGAAAAAAGGACAGAGGAGCAGCGAGATTTGAGATGAAATGGTGCAAAAATGCAGTGGAATTATCCCATTATTTTGCAGAGAAGTTGGTGCTAACTGGAGGAGTAGCCGTGGACGCCACGGCGGGCAATGGGCACGACACACTTTTTCTGGCACAATGTGCTGGGGCACAGGGAAAAGTATTCGCATTTGACGTGGACCCAGTGGCCATTGCCAATACAGAACATCTGCTGATGAAGCACGGCGGCGAATGTCAGGTGCGTTTGATTTTAGATTCCCATGAAAATGCAGTGAATTATATTGCGGACTCCGTCGACTATGTGATTTTTAACTTAGGCTACCGGCCGGGAGCGGATCATCAGCACACGACTATGCCTGAAAGTACCATAAAAGCGGTAAAAGGGCTGTTTGAGCGAGTACGTCCAGGGGGGGCAATTGGGATTTGCACGTACTGGGGTACCCAAAAGTGTAGGCAGGAGGCATTGCAGCTGGAAGAGCATTTAAAAAGCTGGGACCAAAACGTAGCGGATGTTTTGGTCTTCGATTTTATCAACCAGAAAAACCAGCC
>CAJJPW010000132.1 GCA_905193725.1 uncultured Eubacteriales bacterium | reverse complement strand
ACGCTTTCTGGAATTCCCTCCATCATCTTCGGCGTATTTGGATACATTTTCTTCTGCACCTTCCTTAACCTCAAAGTATCCCTGCTGTCCGGTGCGCTCACGCTGACTTTGATGGTGCTGCCCACCATTATTCGTACCACACAGGAAGCCTTGCGTTCTGTGCCCAAAAGTTATCGGGAAGGCGCGTTGGGCATTGGTGCTACCAAATGGTATATGATTCGCACGATTTTGCTTCCCTCTTCGTCCTCTGGGATTATTACCTCTATTATTCTCTCGATCGGACGTATCGTGGGGGAATCTGCCGCATTGCTATTAGTCGCAGGCGGAAGCGCTATGTACATGCCCAAAGGCAGCTTTTTCGACCAGATTATGAGTTCAGGCTCTACTCTATCAGTAGAGTTATACCGGTACGCATATTCTAGAGGTGATAATGAGATCGGCTTTAGCATTGCCGCTATTTTGCTCATCATTGTACTCATATTAAATCTGCTGGCAAGAGTGGTAAGTAAAAGAGTCCAAAAGAAGCATAAGTAGAAGAACCCTAAAAATACGAGGAGGCAAAGAATATGGAAAGCAAACTGACTGTTAGAAATTTAGATTTATATTATGGAGATAATCACGCACTAAAAAGCGTCAATATGGACATTTTAGAGAATAAAATCACCGCTTTTATCGGGCCATCTGGCTGTGGCAAATCCACATTCCTCAAGACCCTCAACCGCATGAATGATTTGATTCCCAATGTGAAAATTACGGGAGACGTGGAACTGGATGGAGAAAATATCTACGCGCCTAAAGTAGACGTCACTATCCTCCGCAAAAAGATCGGCATGGTGTTTCAAAGCCCGAACCCTTTCCCCATGAGCATTTACGACAACATCGCCTATGGCCCGCGCATCCACGGCATCAAGCGGCGCTCTATTCTGGATGAAATCATCGAAAAGAGCCTCAGAGGTGCCGCTATTTGGGATGAGGTAAAAGACCGTTTGAAGACATCTGCCTTGGGGCTTTCTGGTGGCCAGCAGCAGCGGCTTTGTATCGCAAGAGCCCTGGCTGTAGAGCCGGAAATCCTTCTCATGGATGAGCCCACCTCTGCCCTTGATCCCATTTCCACTATGAAAATAGAGGAGCTCATGAGTACCCTAAAGGAAAAATACACCGTAGCTATTGTAACCCACAACATGCAGCAGGCAGCCCGTATCTCCGACTACACCGCTTTCTTCTTAGTGGGCGAAATGGTGGAATACGATGATACGGAGAAGATCTTCTCTCGTCCTACCGATAAACGGACAGAGGACTACATCACCGGCCGGTTTGGATGATGGATCTCTGACAAACGATACAGCGTCAGCGGTGAACGAAGATTGTATCCAATAAAAAATAACGTGTTTGAAAGGATATTACTATGACAGCGAGAACAAGCTTTGATCATGAATTAGAACTCTTAGGAACAGATATGATAAAGATGAGCAGCTTGGTGGAGAACGCCATCGAAAGCTCTATTCATGCTTTTAAAAACCAGGATTCAGAAGAAGCAACAGCTATTATCGAATCAGATCATAAAATCGACGAGATTGAAAAACAGATTGAATCCCGGTGCCTCACTTTGATCTTACGTCAACAGCCTGTGGCCACTGATTTGCGCACCATTTCCACAGCACTTAAAATGGTCACAGACTTGGAGAGAATCGGGGATAACGCCTCAGACATTGCAGAGATCTCCATGCGCATCACTGGCGAGCACATCTATACCATGGTACAACACATCCCACAAATGGCTACCATCGCCGTGCAGATGGTCCACGATGCCATTACATCTTTTGTGGAGACAGATATAGAAGCAGCCCGTGAGATCATGAAACGGGACGATCAGGTAGACGATCTGTTTAACTGTGTGAAAAAGGAGCTCGTCACGATTCTGCGCAATGAAGAGGGAGACCCTGATAATGCCATCGACTTTCTCATGATTGCCAAATACCTGGAGAGAATCGCAGATCACGCGGTAAATATCTGTGAATGGGTAGAATTTTTGTGCACAGGCAAACACAAAAACACCCGTATTGTCTAATTTACTACTATTCGCATCATAAGCACAGCCCCTCTTCCCCGCTTGTTCGTGTTCCTCTCAGCGGAAATCGGGGGCTGTTTTTATGATAAATACGATGTGATTTTACTTTCTCATTTTGCTGGGTTATAATAAAATTAAGATAAGGAAATAAGGAGCTTTTATGTCTAATTTAATCTATATCACAGAAGACGATCAGAGCATCCGAGAGCTCATCAAAATGGCTTTAACTGCATTTTCCTTTGAAGTCAAGGATTTTGAGAACGCCGAGGATATGCTAGCAGCCTGTGAAAAGGAAGTTCCGGCACTAGCACTATTTGATATTATGCTTCCTGGCATGAGCGGTATTGAGGCCGTTAAAATTCTCAGAAAAGATCCTGCCACGCGGTTTATGCCCATTATCATGCTCACAGCAAAAGACACAGAGGCAGATAAGGTAACAGGGCTCGATATCGGTGCGGACGATTATATTACTAAACCATTTGGTGTAATGGAGCTTGCCTCTCGCGTCAAAGCCCTTTTGCGCCGCAGCAATTACTCTACTGCTCCAAAAGAAACCATTCTTACTGCTCATGATCTGACCATGAATGTAAGCACCAGAGAAGTCATGCAAAATGGCAGACCCATTGAACTCACACTCAAGGAGTTTGAGCTGTTAAAGCTCTTTCTGCTCCATCCTGGGCAAGTGATCTCCAGGGAGGAGCTATTAGATTCTGTCTGGGGCTACGATTATGTGGGGGAAACTCGCACGCTGGATATGCATATTCGCACGCTCCGTCAAAAGCTCTCAGACAACGCGGATCAACCCAAATACATCAAGACCATTCGCGGGGTTGGATATCGTTTTAATAAGGATTGATTAAAGGGAAATTATGAAAAAAGCGATTTTTATTCGTTTTGTAGTCGCTATCAGCTGTGCGATACTCATTTGTGGTATTTTTTCTTCCTTCATTTTAGGTTATCATGAAGAAGATCAGACTGCCCAGTGGCTGGAGAAATTGAGTTATACGGCTAGTCGCCAGTATGATTCCAGCAAATCATACGAAGAGCAAGTTGCTTATTTTAGTGAATTGCTACCTGAGGAGAGAATCACCATCATTGCCAGCGACGGAACTGTGCTAGCCGATTCCCTTGAAGAGGCAGCAAACATGGAAAACCATAAAGACAGAGAAGAAGTAAAAAATGCAAAAGAAGGCGAGGTCGTCATCACCCATCGGACCTCTTCTACTCTAGGCGTCAACCTCATGTACTGCGCCATTCAAATGCCTGATGGAAACATTTTGCGGTTTGCCCACAGCTACAATGGCATTTTACAAAATATCGCCACACAACTTCCAGCTATTTTGCTAGCTATGGTTCTGGCGCTTCTGCTATCTGCCTTTTTGGCCCGCACTTTTTCTAAATCTCTGGCGGCGCCTTTGGAGGAAGTGGCACGGCGCATATCCGAAGAGAATTTAGATAATTTGCCCAGCAATGCCACTGCTTACGATGAAATAGACAAAATCGTCTCCAAGATACAGCGTCTGTTTCAGCGCATTCACCGCTCGAAACAGGATTTAGCATTAGAAAAGGAAAAAATCGACTATATCCTATCCAGCATGAATGAGGGGTTTGTGATGTTCGATGAAAATAAGGATATCTTACTCATCAATCACAGTGCAAAGAACTTTTTCCACTGTTCTGACAACATCATCTCCCAAAACATTTTGCGTCTCACCCGGGATATCAAGTTAGAGCAGGCAGTGCATAAAGCCATTTTTTCGGATAAATCGTTTCTCTATGACATGGAAACCCCAGATGGAAGTATCTACTCCGCACATATTGCACCTGTTCCCGCCAGCCACTATTTAGGGAAGGGAGCCACCCTGTTGCTCATCGACGTGACAGCCGAGCGGCATTCCCAGCAAATGCGGCAGGAGTTCTTCTCCAATGCCTCTCATGAGCTCAAAACACCTATTACCTCCATCCGTGGATTTGCCGAGCTGCTCAACTCCGGCTGTGTATCGGATGAAAAGAAGCAACGGGAGATTCTCCAAATTATCGAAAAACAAGTGCAGCGCATGTCCGACCTCATTAGCGATATTCTGCTGATCTCTAAACTAGAGTCTGGTCAGGTAAAAGAAAACAAAATTCTGCTGAATATGAAAGGGGTGATAAAGGACTGCATTGCAAGCATCACCCCCCAGGCGCAGGCGGAAAGCATCGAAATCCGGCCCCAATTAGAGGATGTCTACATCTATGCCGATCGGACACAGATGGAAAAACTAGTAATCAATCTAGTAGAAAATGCAGTCAAGTACAACCGACAGCACGGTACTGTCAATATTTCCCTGGAACAGAAGAACTCCCATCTCATTTTTACAGTGAAGGACACCGGCGTAGGGATTCCTCCGGAGAGCCACAACCGAATTTTCGAGCGCTTTTACCGGGTAGAACCCTCTCGAGGCGGAAAAAATGTCCAGGGCACCGGGCTAGGGCTTTCCATCGTCAAGCATATAGTGGCCAGCTATCAGGGCACTATTTCACTGGAAAGTACCCAAGGAGTGGGGACTAAAATCACCGTAAAACTTCCACTCTCCTTTGGTCAGTAGACGAAATAAAAAGGGATGCCGCCTTTTTAGTGGGACATCCCCTTTTTCATTCATTTAAACGGTTACCGGCTGTTTGCCATTTTATAGATCTTATACATATCGTTTTGGTCTAACGAGAGGAAATTTCCCACTGGAGTTGTGCCAAAATCGGAGCACTTTTCCGCCATCTCTCGCAGATCTTGGTCGGATACCTCTCCCAGTCCCAACTCTGGGATACTGATGGGCATGTCGATGGAGGCAAAGAAGTTCTCTGTCATCTCAATGCCTTTCATTGCTGTCCACTCTGGGTGATCGCTATCGATATCACATCCCCATACTTTCACTGCATAGGCGGCAAACCGGTTGACATTGTGGTGCATCACGTATCTAGCCCAAGATCCCCATACAGCCGATAGGCTGGCTCCATGGGCCACATCGTACTTAGCGCTGAGTTCATGTCCTAGCTTGTGGGTGGCAAAGTCCCCATTGTTGCCGCATCCAGTAAGGCCGTTGTGGGAAAGGCTGCCTGCCCACATCACTTCCGAAGCTGCTTTATAATCCTCTGTGTCCTTCAATCTCATAGGTCCGTATTTGATACAGGTGGTGAGCACACTCTCTCCAATGCGGTCGGTCAAATCGTTGCCCCTCTCCGGTCCAAAATAGCGCTCGATGGTGTGCATCATGATATCCACGATACCACAGCTAATCTGGTATTTGGGCAAAGTATAGGTGAGCTCTGGGTTCATCATGGCGAATCGCGGTCGCAAAATATCTGTGTCAATAGAGCGTTTGAGCATACCGTCTTCATTGGTAACCACGCTACCTGGGCTGGTCTCGCTTCCCGCTGCTGCAATAGTCAAAATATCCGCCACTGGAAGGGCAGCTTTGGGCGCCTCTTCGTGAGTATAGAACTTCCACACGTCCACATCGGGATTTGCCACACCCAGGGCAATGCCCTTAGCTGAGTCAATGGCGCTTCCCCCACCTACTGCCAAGATAAAATCCACATTTTCCTTTTGACATAGGGCAATTCCCTCTCGAATCAGGCTGAGCCGGGGATTGGGCTTTACGCCTCCTAGCTCTACATAAGCCACCCCTGCTTTCTCAAGGGATTTTTTCACGGTGTCAATGAGACCAGAGCGTACAGCACTGCCGCCGCCATAGTGAATGAGGACTTTGGTTCCGCCCCAAAAAACCACTTCTTCTCCAACCGCATTTTGTACGTCCTTGCCAAAGATCACCTTAGTGGGTGAATAAAATGAAAAATTTTTCATAATTCTTATACTCCCTTTCTACCCTCATAATCATATATTCTTTTCATTTCTCATAGAGTTATGGTTATAGAAATGCATTTTTATCTATTATACCATTCACAGGCCAAAATTCCTATGGTATAAACATAAGATTTTTTCTACTTTTTGACTCATCTTATTTTTCATTAAAAATACCATTGCTGAGCCTAAGGTCGTTCC
>CAJJPW010000131.1 GCA_905193725.1 uncultured Eubacteriales bacterium | reverse complement strand
GCAAGCCAGCGTGATCAACGCGGGAGACGGGATCAATGAACACCCCACTCAAGCGCTGTTGGACATGCTCACCATGCAGGAGTACTTTGGGAGCTTTAAGGGCCTGCATGTGACCATTGTGGGAGATATCTACCACTCCAGAGTAGCCCGGAGTAACCTGTTTGGGCTGACCCAGCTGGGGGCGGAGGTGACGCTCTGTGGACCAAGCACCCTCATGCCCAAGGACATCGAGAAATTGGGAGCAAAAGTGGTGAGCGACGAAAAGCAGGCGGTCCAGCAGGCAGACGTGGTGATGGCGCTGCGGATCCAAAAAGAGAGACAAAAAGGGGGGCTATTCCCCAGTGTGAGTGAATACAACAGCCGGTTTGGTGTGAGCCGCGAACTGCTCTCCTGTGCCAAAAAAGGGGCGTTGGTAATGCACCCCGGCCCCATCAACCGGGGCATCGAGATCAACTCTTCGGTGGCAGATAGCGACGTGTCCAAAATCGATGAGCAAGTGACCAGCGGCATCTCCGTCCGCATGGCTCTGCTGAAAATACTGACAGAAGGAGGCATTCGCCATGAGTATGCTGATTAAGAATATCACCCTTGTCAACCCAGATGGCATGCAAAAAGAGCAGGATATTCTGGTACAAGGGGGCAAGATTGAGAAAATCGGGAAGGAGCTTACCTGCCCCGGTGCACAGGTGATCGACGGGACGGGTAAAACGGCGTTTCCCGGTCTCATCGACATGCATGTGCATCTGCGGGAGCCAGGATATGAATATAAGGAAGACATCACCTCTGGCAGCAAGGCGGCAGTCAAAGGGGGATTTACCGCAGTGGCCTGTATGCCCAATACAGAGCCTGTAAACGACAACAAGGCGACCCTCAGCTATATCAAACAGCGGGCTCAGGAGACGGATTTGTGCCACGTATATCCCATCTGTGCCATCACCAAAAACCTGATGAGCCAGGAACTCACTGAGATGGCCACTCTGCAAAGCATGGGAGCTGTGGCATTTTCGGACGACGGCAGACCGGTTACCAACAGCAAAATGATGCGCAACGCTCTGTTATATGCAAAGGACATAGATGCGCTGCTCATCAGCCACTGTGAGGATTTGGAGCTGAGAGGAGACGGCGTGGTCAGCGAGGGCCTGGCGGCGACAACCTATGGCCTGAGAGTGATCCCCAAAGCGGCGGAGGAAGTGGCGGTGGCCAGGGATATCCTCATCGCCGAGGACTGTGGGGCTAAAATTCACATCGCCCACGTGTCCACCAAGGGAAGCATTGAGCTGATTCGCCAGGCCAAAAAGCGGGGCGTGCGAGTGACAGCAGAGACAGCACCCCACTACTTTAGTGCCAACGACAGCATGATTGGCAGCTATGACACCTCCACCAAGGTCAACCCCCCTTTGAGAGGGCAGGAAGACGTGGAGGCAGTGATAGAGGGCCTGATGGATGGCACCATTGATGCGATTGCCACAGATCACGCGCCACACCATGTGGACGACAAGGAGATCGAGTACGATCTAGCGGCCTTTGGGATCTCCGGCATTGAGATGGCGCTTTCTCTGGCGATTACCAAGCTCTATGAGACGGGCAAGCTGGATCTTCCAGCCATTGCGCAAAAGATGAGCGCCGCTCCAGCTGACATCTTAGGCGTGCCAGGGGGAAGGCTCCAGGAAGGCATGCCCGCGGATATCACGCTGGCAGACCTTCATCAGAGCTATGTGGTAAAGAGAGAGGACATTGTATCCAAAGGGAAAAACTGCCCCTACATTGGATGGGAGCTCAAGGGAGTGATCACCCATACCATCGTGGGCGGGCAGATCAAATATGAAAGAGAAAAATAGGAAAAAGGGAAAGGGAGGAACACCATCATGATGACAATAGATAAGCTGATCCAAAAGACCAAACAGATGCAGGCGCCCATTTGCGTGGGGCTGGATACTATGCACACCTACCTGCCAGCGGCGGAGTTTATCACCCAAAAGTGGATGGACTTTAAGGTACTGAGCCACGCCATATACGAGTTTAACAAGGCCATCATCGACGAGATCTGTGAGATCGTGCCCAGCGTCAAGGTGCAGGTTGCTTACTATGAGATGTACGGCTACTACGGCATGCAGGCGTTTCGCAACACCCTGCGGTATGCCAGAAAAAAGGGTATGATCACCATTGCGGATGTGAAGCGCAACGACATCGGCTCAACGGCACAGGCCTACTCCAAAGCGTATCTTTCCGGTATAGACGTGGCAGGGCAGGAATGGATGGGCTTTGATGCGGACTTTATTACTGTCAACGGCTATTTGGGCAGCGATGGGATTCTACCATTTGTAGAGGACATTAAAAAGACGGGCAAGGGGATTTTCGTGCTGGTCAAGACCTCTAACCCCTCCTCCTCTGAACTACAAAACCTGATGACCACAGAGGGTAAAATGATCTATCAGCATATGGCAGACCAAGTGGAGAAATGGGGCGAGGACGTGATGGGCGAAAACGGCTACTCGGCAGTGGGCGCTGTGGTAGGAGCCACTCACCCCAAAGAAGCAGCAGATTTAAGAGCTGCCCATAAAAACACGTTTTTCCTGATTCCTGGCTATGGGGCACAGGGGGCTGGAGCAGAGGACATTGCGGTGAACTTTGACAAAAATGGCCTGGGAGGTGTGGTCAACTCCTCCAGAGGTATTCTGCTGGCCTACCGGCAGGAGAAGTACCAAAAGCTGGACTTTGCCAGAGCCGCCAAAAAGGCCACAGAGGACATGCGGGATGATATCCGAAAGACCTTCCAAAGCCTGGGTATCCAGTACTAAATGGGCATCGCCCAGTATGTGCTCTTAAGCGGAGCAAGATACAAAGGGGCAAGAGAGAAATTTTGTATAAAAATTCAAATTTACTGTATTTTTATACAAATATATGTGATATAATGAGACGTAGAAAACAAAGGCATATGCCTTGGGATATTTGAAGATCATATGGGGAAAAGGAGTGAACATATGGCATACTTAACACTGGAAGACGGCACACAATTTGAAGGCGAATGGTTTGGAAAGAAGCACGATATCATCGGCGAAGTGGTGTTTAATACGGGAATGTCCGGTTATCAGGAGGTATTGACAGACCCCTCCTACTGCGGGCAAATTGTGGCCATGACCTATCCACTGATTGGAAACTATGGAGTGAACAGCGAGGATATTGAATCTGCCGGCGGGCCCAAAGTGCGGGGCTTTATCGTGCGGGAACTGTGCACCCATCCCAGCAACTGGCATATTGAAGGGACGCTGGATGGCTATCTGGAAAAAGAGGGGATTGCAGGACTCCAGGGCATCGATACCCGGGCCCTCACTAAAATCATCCGGGACAAAGGGGTGATGCGGGGAATTCTCACAGACGATAAACCAACAGAGGAGCAGATGAAACAAATGCAGGCGTATGAGATCACTATGCCTGTGGATCAAGTTACCACAGATAAGGTATATAAGCTGAGCAATGGAAAGAGAAAGATCGCCGTGCTGGATTTGGGTCTCAAGAGAAGTATTTTGCGGGGCCTGATTGAAAGAGATTGCACCTTGACGGTGTTCCCAGCCCGGACGAGCTATGAGGAGATTCTAGCGGGAAACTTCGACGGAATGATGCTCACCAACGGCCCTGGGGACCCGATGGTCAATACCGAGGTGATTGAAAACGTAAGACAGTTGATCGGCAAGCTACCCATGTTTGGCATCTGCCTGGGGCACCAGATCATCGCCCTGGCAAAGGGGGCAAAGACCACCCGGCTCAAATACGGCCACAGAGGATTTAACCACCCGGTGAAGGATCTCACTACGGGAAAATGCTATATCACCAGCCAAAATCACGGGTACACCATTATCAAGGAGACGCTGCCCCAAAATGCCCAGATCTACTTTGAGAGCCTCAATGACGGCACCATTGAAGGGTTGCACTACGAGGGTGAAAACGTGTTCTCGGTGCAGTTCCACCCAGAAGCTACCCCGGGCGCATGTGATACAGCGTTTCTGTTTGACGAATTTATGATAAAGATAGACGAGGTGTAAAGTATGCCACTGAGAAAAGATATTAAAAAAGTACTGGTTGTAGGCTCTGGCCCCATTATCATAGGGCAGGCGGCGGAATTTGACTACGCGGGCACACAGGCCTGCCGGGCGCTCAAGCAGGAGGGCCTGGAAGTAGTGCTCATCAACTCCAACCCTGCCACCATCATGACGGACAACGAGATTGCAGATAAAGTGTACATTGAGCCACTGACGCCCAATGTGGTAAAGAACATCATCCGCAAGGAAATGCCAGACTCTATGCTGCCCACATTAGGTGGACAGACCGGCCTGAACCTGGCTATGGAGCTGTATGAAGAGGGATTTTTAGACGAGATGGGCGTAAAGCTCCTGGGCACAAACGTGGAATCCATCAAAAAAGCAGAGGACAGAGAGGCCTTTAAGGAGACCATGCAGGCCATTGGAGAGCCGGTGATCGAGAGCGCCATTGTAAATACTGTAGAAGAGGCTCTGGAATTTGCCAAAACAGAGGGATATCCCCTCATCGTCCGTCCAGCCTATACCCTGGGCGGCACAGGCGGCGGCATTGCGGAAAACGAGCACGAGCTCATTGAGACGTGTAAAATGGGTCTTCACGCCAGCCGGGTTACACAATGCCTCATTGAAAAGTGCGTGGCTGGGTACAAGGAGATCGAATTTGAAGTAATGCGGGACTCCAAGGGCAACTGCATTACCATCTGCTCCATGGAGAACATCGACCCAGTGGGCATCCACACAGGGGATAGCATCGTAACAGCCCCAGCCCAGACGCTGCGGGATAAAGAGGTGCAGATGCTCAGAACCTCTGCCCTCAACATCATCAACGCCCTGGGCATCGAGGGCGGATGCAATGTCCAATATGCCCTGGACACCGAGAGCATGAAATACTACCTGATCGAGGTAAACCCACGGGTGAGCCGGTCTTCTGCACTGGCCTCCAAGGCCACAGGCTACCCCATCGCCAAAATCGCCAGCAAGATCGCAGTGGGATATACCTTAGACGAGATTGAAAACGGGGTTACCGGTAAGACCTGTGCTATGTTTGAGCCCACCATCGACTACGTGGTCATCAAATTCCCCAGATGGCCGTTTGATAAATTCACGGCGGCGGATAAAAAGCTTGGCACCAAGATGAAGGCCACCGGCGAGGTGATGGCCATTGGAGACAACTTTGAAGCGGCAGTGCTCAAGGCCGTCCGCTCTCTGGAGCTCAATGTGGATAGCCTGGAGAGCAAATTTGTCAAAGGTCTAACGGATCAGGAGATTTTAGATAATATCATGAAGCAGGACGACGAGCGGCTGTTCCTCATCTCCGAGGCCATTCGCCGGGGCGTGAGCATCGAGAAAATTAACGAGCTCACCAAAATCGACCTGTTCTTCCTCAATAAATTCAAGAACATCATTGAGCTGGAGGAGCAGCTCAAAACCATGAACCTTGAGACTTTGGATCAAAAGGCGCTGCTCAAGGTGAAGAAGATGGGCTTTGCCGACAGCGCCATCGCCCGCTTTATCGGCGCCAGCGAAAGTGAAGTGCGCGCCTTGCGCAAACAGTATGGCATTGAGGCGGCGTACAAGCTGGTAGATACTTGTGCGGCGGAGTTTGAGGCAGTGAGCCCCTATTTCTACTCCACCTACGGGCGGCAAAACGAGGCCAAAAAGTACCAGGAAAAAAAGATCGTGGTGCTGGGCAGCGGTCCCATCCGGATCGGCCAGGGGGTGGAGTTCGACTACTGCTCGGTACACTGCGTATGGGGGCTGAAAAAGGCGGGGTACGACACTGTCATCATCAACAACAACCCGGAGACGGTTTCCACCGACTTCGATACCGCGGATCGCCTGTATTTCGAGCCGCTCACGCCGGAAGACGTGATGAACGTGCTTGAAATCGAACGGCCGGTCGGCGTGGTCTGCCAGTTCGGCGGCCAGACGGCCATCAAGCTGGCCAAGGCGGTGCGCGAGGCAGGTTACAGCATTCTCGGCACGGATTTGGGCGACATCGACGCGGCGGAAGACCGTGAGCTGTTCAACGAGCTGCTGAATCGTCTGGGCATTCCGCAGCCGAAGGGCACGACCGTGTTCAC
>CAJJPW010000130.1 GCA_905193725.1 uncultured Eubacteriales bacterium | reverse complement strand
GCCCATTTGCCCCACATCAAAGAAGTTGACAATTCCCATTTTCCTGGCAAATTCTCTGGTGTAGGCGCACTGCATGGCCGACTTAATATCTTTGCAAGGGGTAAAGTGATCCATTACCAAGGCGATTTTTTCCCGGTCAAATACCTGCTCTTTGCCCATCTTCATAAACTCGTCAATGGCCACCGGGGTGGTGATGTCATTTCCCAGCACCATGTCCAGATGAATGCACACCAGCTGCCCTGGCTTCACCTCATCCAGCCCTGCTTTTTGGGCCAGTATTTTTTGTGTCATGGTCATACTCATTGGATTTCCTCCTTTTGCTCACTGCATATCCTCACATGATATCCATCCTCCCACTTCTATTTGAGAGGCTTTCATAAGCTATTCATTCCTATTTCATCTAACGATCTGTATTGTCTGCTTCCCTTTGCAATGATCCTGTTTTATGTTTTTCCTGCAAAAGCTTGTATTCGATGGAGTCGCTTAGCGCCAGAAAAGAGGCCTCGATGATGTCGCTAGAGACGCCTACCGTGTTCCAACGGCGCTCTCCGTCCGTGGATTCGATGAGCACTCGGACTGTGGCCGCTGTGGTGGCGTCACTTTCCAGTACCCGCACTTTAAAGTCCACCAAGCTCATCTCGTTGAGACAAGGGTAAAACCGCACCAGCGCCTTTCTCAGCGCCAAATCCAGGGCGTGCACTGGGCCATCTCCCTCTGCGGCCGTGGTCTCAAAACTGTCGTTCACTTTCACTTTGATGACGGCACAGCAGGGGTTGGTTCCATCCAAAAGCGATTGCTCGTCAATGGTCTTAAAGTACTCCAGTTCAAAAAACTTATCATATTCCCCCAGCATTCTGCGGATGATCAGCTCAAAGCTCTCTTCTGCCGCCTCAAAGCTGTAGCCGTTATACTCCATCTCCTTGAGCTTTTTGACGATTTTCTGCGCCATGGCGCTATCCTTTTTCACATCCGGCGCAACTGCCCTAATCTTTTCATACACATACGCCCTGCCGGAGACTTCGCTGACCAAAAAGCGTCTGCTGTTGCCCACTACAGCTGGGTCAATATGCTCAAACGTCCTGGTATTTTTAGAGACAGCTGCAATGTGCATTCCCCCTTTATGGGCAAACGCGCTGTAGCCCACATAGGGTTTGGATAGAGAGAGGGAGATATTGGCGATTCCAGCAATCTGCCGCGCCACTTTCGCCAGCATTCCCATCTTTTCCGGCGGGATGCACTCGTACCCTCGCTTGAGCTGTAAGTTGGGGATGATGGTGCTCAGGTTGGCATTTCCGCACCGCTCTCCAAAACCGATCAACGTGCCCTGTACTTGTGTAGCGCCCGCATCCACCGCCACCATGGAGTTGATCACCGCCAGCCCCATGTCGTTATGGCAGTGAATCCCCACCTGCACATGGGGAAACAGCTCTACCACTCTCTTGACTCCACTGTAGATCTCAGTGGGATATCTGCCGCCGTTGGTATCGCAAAGGCAAATCACATCTGCCCCGGCGTCTACCGCGCTCTTTACTGCGGACAAAGCGAACTTCTCGTCGCTGAGATAGCCATCAAAAAAGTGCTCTGCATCAAAGATCACCTTTCTGTGATGTTCTTTTAAAAAGCGGACAGTATCGTAAATCATATCCAGATTTTCTCTGGGCGTGGTTTGCAGCACCTCATGCACATGCAGATCCCAGCACTTGCCGAACACTGTTACCGTCTCCACATTGGATTGAAGGAGCATATCCAGGGGCTTATCCTCTGAGACCAGCGTCTCTTTATGTCGAGTGCTGCCAAAGGCACAAAGCTTTGTGTGTTTGAGAGGTACCTGTTCTGCCGCCTTGATAAACTCCCTATCTTTGCGGTTGGAAGCGGGAAATCCAGCCTCCACATAGGCGATCCCTAGGCTATCCAGCGCCTTTAAAATTTTTATCTTGTCTTCCAGCGTGAAAGAAATCCCCTCTGCCTGCATCCCATCCCGCAATGTGGAATCAAAAATCTCTATTTTCTTCATTGTTTTCTTGCCTTACTCATAATTTTATTCATAGCATGTAAAAATGCCAGTATACTGGATTCGATGATGTCTGTAGAAAGACCTCTACCCGTCACGATCTGACCTTTATGTTTTACCTTGACGGTCACTTCGCCCAGAGCGTCTTCCCCTTGGGATACGGATTTGATCTTGTAATCCGCCAGCTCCACATCCATGCCGGAGATTTTTTGGATGGCCTGATATGCCGCATAGATGGGGCCATCGCCACAGCACACATCCTCTTTGAGCTCCCCGTTGCAACTCAGGCGAACCATCGCAGTGGAGGTGATGGAGTTGCCGCTGTTGATCACAAACCGATCCAGCTTATAGTATTGAAAGGTCTGGGATTTGGCCTCCACTAGGGCCTCAATATCTAAGTCGTTGACCTCTTTTTTCCGATCACACAGCTGCTTGAACTTGGCAAATAAATCTTCCACTTCTTCTGGCTTTAAGAAGTACCCCAGTTCTACTAACCGCTCCTCAAAGGCGTGTTTACCCGAGTGTTTGCCCAGCACCATCTTGTTGGCTACGATGCCGATGCTCTCAGGCGTCATGATCTCGTAGGTGGCCTTGTTTTGCATCACACCATGTTGGTGAATGCCCGACTCATGGGCAAAGGCGTTGGCGCCTACTATGGCTTTATTGGGAGCAATCCCTGTGCCAATAATCCGGGAGAGTTTACTGCATGTGCGGTAAATCTGGGTCGTATCAATATTCGTGGTGGCGTCAAAATAATCCTTCCTGGTGTAGAGAGACATGACCACTTCTTCTAGAGCGCTGTTTCCTGCCCGCTCTCCAATGCCGCTCACCGTGCATTCCACTTGGTCCGCGCCAGCTTTCACAGCCGCCAGAGCGTTGGACACTGCCATCCCCAAATCGTTGTGGCAGTGAACGGAAACCTGTGCCTTATCTATATTGTGAACGTTTTTTTTCACATAGTCAACAATGTGGTACATCTCATTGGGGGTTACGTATCCTACGGTATCAGGAATATTCACAATGGTCGCCCCTGCCTCAATGGCCGTCTCATAGACTTTCACCAGGTAATCCAGTTCCGTCCGCGAGCCATCCTCTGCGGAGAACTCCACTTCATCCGCCTTGCCAAAGGCATAACCTACCATCTCTCGAATCTTCTCCAGTGCTTGCTGCCGGCTCATCTTGAGCTTATATTCTAAATGAATATCCGAAGTGGCCAAAAAAACGTGGATTCTACTTCTCTTGGCTGGCTCCAATGCCTTTGCTGCCGCATCGATATCCTTTTGAGTCGCCCGCGCAAGGCCACAGATAGTACAACCAGAAATGGTCTTGGCGATCTCATTGACCGCCTCAAAGTCCCCCTCGCTGGCAATGGGAAAACCCGCCTCGATCACATCCACCTTCAGCCGTTCTAGCTGCCGGGCCATTTTTAATTTTTCGTTTAAGTTCATGGAACATCCAGGGGATTGTTCTCCATCCCTCAGCGTGGTGTCAAAAATAGCAATTCTTTTCATATTCCCTACCTACTTCACTTTCCAATATTTTCACGTGTTCCCCTTATTCCACGGGCCACGCGATTTTTCTGCGCTCTTTTCTTTGGGTGATTCCCTTTCTTCTTTGGCAGCCATCCTCCGCTATCAAGCTCGGTATGATTGTTGCTTAGAAGGTCTTCCCCCTTTGTCGGCTTCAGCAGCCAGCTCTTCATAATAAAAAAACCTTCATCTCCCTACAGAGACGAAAGTTACTTCGCGGTACCACCCTGCTTGTGGCCTTTAGACCACCTGCTTTGTTCGGATACTCTAAGATATCCTAGCCCCTGTATCGGTGGGCATCCGTCCAAGCCTACTAGAACTGCCGTTCTTTGGGTTGGCTACTCTAAGGCGAGTTCACACATCCTTGCAGCGCTGCTTTCCACCAGCCAGCAGCTCTCTTTGCCTGCTCTTTTGTGCTACTATTCCTCTTCACCGTATTGGTTTCATATCTTTTTCAATATTATACGCATAAAGATAAAAATTTGTCAAGGGAATTTTTCTCGTGCAATTCTTGTCGTTTCAAAGCGTTTTTTCGCGGGTATCTATGTAAGTGATCATAGCCGCTGGGTTGGAGCGTTTTGGAGCGGCTATTTTATGCAAAAGAAAGAGGATTTTTTATGAAAGTAGAGGAAAATACCAAACGGGAAATAATAAAGAGATTATCTCAGCACTATGCAGGCGCGGGTCCAGAGCTTCACTATCATTCGCCGTTCGAGCTCTTAGTAGCCACCATTTTGTCTGCCCAGTGCACGGACAAACGGGTCAATCAGGTGACCAAAGAGCTGTTTCCCAAATATCCAGATCCGCAGAGTATGGCACAGGCAGATCCTGAGGAGCTCTCCCAAATCGTCCATCCCTGTGGATGCTATCAGGTGAAAACCAAAAACCTCATTGGCACCTCTAAGCTTTTGGTAGAAAAGTTTGGCGGAGAAGTCCCCCAGACATTAGAGGAGCTCACAACTCGGCCCGGCGTAGGGAGGAAAACCGCCAATGTGGTGTTGAGCAACGCCTTTGATATCCCAGGATTTGCTGTGGACACCCATGTGTTTCGGGTTTCCAATCGGATGGGGCTGGTGGACGCCAAGGATATGCTGGAGACTGAAAAACAGCTTTGCGATTTGTTTGACCGGAATATTTGGAAGGATGCGCATCACTGGCTGATCTTTCATGGCCGCCGGATTTGCTCAGCTCGCAGCCCTAAGTGCAGCCAGTGTTTTTTAAACGATCTCTGCCCTTCCAGCAACATCAAATAAAAGCCATTTTTCAATGAGGATATAAAAATTGGGAGCTTGGCCGTTGCCAGCTTCCTTTTTTGTGCTCTTTTTTTCAAAATGTTCTCCTCTCCTAGGACGCACATCTGCTTATCTTCCCCTTTCCTTTTCTGAAAGCTTGGAGCTTTTTTCTGTAGCGGCTATTGCTGCATTCTATTCACTGTGTGCCCTCCCTTATTCGCCTCTCTTCTTTTGTGTATGAATCTCCCAAATCACACAATTCATGGTACTCCCTGCTCTTTGTTGCCTGCCAAATGATTTAGATTCTATGAAATCCTTGAAAAATATCCAAAAAACAGGTAAACTGTGAACATCACAGCTTGTTTTGGCAAAAAACGAGAGATTCCATGAGATCCTGAAATGATCAGGTAGAATAGGACAAAATTATGATTGTAGATAAAGTAAAGATATTCATTAAGGCAGGCAATGGAGGCGATGGCGCCGTCTCCCTGCATCGAGAAAAATACGTAAACGCCGGTGGACCGGACGGCGGGGACGGCGGTAATGGCGGAAATATCGTGTTTCAAGCAGACCCTGAATTGCGCACGCTGATGGATTTTCGCTACCATCAGAAATTTGTAGCCCCTGCCGGTGAAAACGGCAAAAAGAAGAATATGCGGGGCAAAAACGGCGAGGATCTGATCATCAAAGTGCCCGAAGGCACGGTGATCATCGATGAAGAGACGGGTAAAATCGCGGCGGACATGCGGCCAGGCGCCTCCCGCATTTTGCTGCGAGGCGGTGCTGGCGGCAAGGGCAATGCTCGGTTTGCCACAGCTACCCGGCAGACGCCTCGATTTGCCACCCCTGGCTACAAAACCCAAGGCCGATATGTGATTTTAGAGCTGAAGTCCATCGCAGATGTAGGGCTCATCGGCTTTCCCAATGTGGGAAAATCCACCATGCTCTCTGTGTTGACCTCTGCTCGTCCCAAAATCGCCAACTACCATTTCACCACCATTCGCCCCAATTTGGGTGTGGTACAGCAGGAGGATTACAGCTTTATTATGGCGGACATTCCCGGTCTCATCGAGGGCGCCAGCCAAGGAGCAGGTCTGGGGCACGACTTTCTGCGGCACATTGAGCGCACCCGCATGCTCGTCCATGTAATCGATATTTCGGGCATGGAGGGAAGAAATCCCATAGAGGACTATCAAAAAATCCGTGGGGAGCTCTCCAGCTACAGCCCAGCGCTGCTACAAAAGCCCGAAATCGTTGCCGCCAATAAGTGCGACCTTCCAGGCAGCGAGGAGAATCTGCACCAGCTACAGGAATATTTGGCGTCTCAAGGCATTGACGTATATCCCATCTCTGCGGCCACCAAACAGGGCA
>CAJJPW010000129.1 GCA_905193725.1 uncultured Eubacteriales bacterium | reverse complement strand
ATGGATCCCAATATGGATATGGGGCCGTTGATCAATGAGAAAGCAGCTATCCAAGTGGAAAAAGATGTGCAGCATACCCTGGACCAAGGGGCGAAGCTAGCGCTGGGCAGCCAGCGGGATGGCGCTATGCTAGGGCCGATTGTGCTGACCGACGTGACCCCGGAGATGGATATCGCCTTAGATCTAGAGGTATTTGGGCCGGTATTCCCCATCATTGGGTTTGATACACTGGATGAGGCCATAGAAATTGCCAATGCGTCCAAATACGGATTGTCCTCTGGCTTTATGTCTCAGGATATGAACAAGGTATTTTACGCTGCAGGCAAGATGAAGGACGGCGGTGTGATCATCAACGGTTCCGGTGCATACCGGACGGCTGATATGCCCTACGGTGGATATAAACACAGCGGCATCGGCAGGGAAGGAGTGTCTGTCTCTTTAGAAGAGTACACACAAAAGAAGAACATCGTCATCAAAGGCGTATTAAAATAGGATTTTTCTCTGGAAAGGAGCATGTGATATGAACTTTGATTTTGAACTGAATTTGCCTTATACTCTGGTATCTGGTGCTAACTCATCAGATCTAGTGGGGAAAAAAGCCAAAGAATTCGGGAAAAAGGCCCTGCTGATTATGGATCCGTTTTTCAAAGGTGGCCCAGTGGCAGAGAAGATCATCGGCAGTTTGAAAAAAGCAGGAATGGAAGTAGTGGAGTTTTACGACGTGGTGCCTAACCCCAGAAATACCACAATAGACACAGCGGCAGATTTGGCCAGAGATACCCAATGTAAAGTGGTGGTGGCAGTGGGCGGAGGCAGCACCATTGATACGGCAAAAGCTGTAGCGCTGGTGGCCCACTACGGTGGCAAGTGCTGGGAGTACACCGAGCGCCTAGGCGAAGAGGTGAAACGGCCAGAGAAACCAGGGCTTCCCCTCATAGCTGTGACTACCACCGCAGGAACGGGAAGCGAGGTTACCCCCTATGCTGTCATCAACAATCCAGAGGTGAGAGAGAAGAATTCCATCAGCACCCCTGCCATTTACGCCAAAATCGTCATCATTGATCCTGTGCTCATGGCTAACATGCCTAGAAAGACCACGGCGCTCACCGGCATAGACGCATTTTGCCATTGCTTTGAGTCGTATCTGCACACAGGTTCCACTTTTTGGTCGGAGATGCTCAGCTTGCAGGGAATGAAACTGTTTGCCGAAAACATTCGGGAGTGCTGCTTTAACGGGCAAAACTTAGAGGCAAGAACTAAAATGGCTTGGGCTAATACTCTGGGCGGTATGGCAATTGCCATCTCTGGTTGCACAGTTCCACACGCCATTGGCCAGCCAGTAGGTGCCATGACGGACGCGGCCCATGGAGCTACTTTGGCAGCTTGCTATCCTGCTATTTTGAGATGGACGCTGCCAGTGGCACAGGATAAGTTTGCCATAACCGCTGAAATACTGGATCCTTCTATCAAGGGTTTATCTGAAAAGGAAAAGGCAGAGAGGCTTCCGGATATCTGCGAAAAACTGTTCGAAGAACTGGTAGGGGAAAAACTCACCCTGGGTGGCTTTGGGCTCAAAGCAGAGGAGATCGATCCACTTGCTGACTTGATCTTCAAGAGCTTCACCTGGAATCTGGAATTCCACCCCAAAGTACCAAGTAAGGACGAGATCATCTACCTGATCAAAGAGAGTATGTAAATTAATAGAAAAGAGCCTAAACGCCCTAGAGGCTTTATAAAAAATAAGGAGGAAACGATTGTGAAAAAAATTATGGTATTTGTACTAGTTTGTGCCATGCTGACAGTATTCGTCTGCGGCTGTGGACAACCGGCTAGTGAGGAGACCACTTCCCAAGCACCAGAGCAGACCCAAGGCCAAGAGAGCACAGAACCGGCAGAGAGCGGCGAGGGGCCCCAATGGGACTACAGCTCCATTGAAGTGTTTGAGGATGATCCAATGTTTGGCAATGGTTGTGTGTTCTACTCAGATCTGCAAGCACTTTGGGGCTCTGAGGTGCCGGTGCCAGAAGAAGCTATAACCATCGGCTATGTGGGAAAATCCTTTGAAAACGAGTACTGGAGAATGGTGAAAGAGGGCCTGGAAGAGGAGGCCACAAGGCTCACCGAAGCGGGCTTTGACGTGACGATAGATATTCGGGCAGGACAGGGCGAAGACGACACCGAAGGACAACTGTCCATCATGCAGGACATGATCAACAAACAGTACGATGCCATCATCATTGCGCCGATTACCGATGCGAACCTGGCGCCTGGTGTAGAACAGGCAGAATCCGCTGGTATCCCTGTTATTCCTCAGAGTGTTATCTTTGATGAAAACCCCTACTTACCCTATTATGTAGGTGTGAGTGCCTATCTAGAAGGATCACTAGCCGCTGAAAGAATGGCAGAGATGATCGGAGAAGAAGGTGGAGAAGTGGCCATCATCACAGGGATTCCCAACAACACAGCTGCTATTGGCAGAACAGACGGTTTTGCAGAGTACTTTGAAGCACATCCTGAGCTGAACATCACAGTAGTGGACGAACAAAATGCAGAGTGGGATCGGATGCTGGCTAAGGATGCTGCGGACATTCTCATCAAAAAATACCCCAACTTAAAGGGCATTTACTGCAACAATGACACTATGGCTATGGGCGCTTTGGAATCTGCTAGAGAGGCGGACAAGATTGGCGAGATCATCATCGGCGGGACAGATGCCACCAGTGAGGCCATCCAATCCATCCAAAACGGCGAACTGGATTTGACGGTAAACAACTACCCCTATTACTTTGGAAAAATGGCGCTGGAAATGATTTTCCGTCTGTTAAACGGCGAGAATCTACCAGAGAGAGTCATCTGCTATGAAGGAATTTGCGACAGCACCAATGCATCGGCAGATGCAGCGGAGACCACTGGATGGGTAGACCTAAAATATGTGAAGGCTTCGGAATATAACGCCAGCAAATAGGCAAACTTGGTTTTGGAAAGGGTGAAATCCTATTTTCCCCTTTCCAAAACAATCATATAGGCAGGAGGCTAGATGGAAAAGCATAACTCAGTCTACCTGCCAAGGAAATCATCCGGACATATTCGTACATAAGGCAGCGAAAGGAGCTTGGAATATGAACGAGGATCATTACATTGTCTTTGAGAACATCTCCAAAAGGTTTCCCGGGTGCGTTGCCCTCGATGATGTGAGTTTTTCCATTAAAAAAGGCGAGATTCATACACTGCTTGGCGAAAATGGCGCTGGGAAATCCACATTGCTCAATATCTTGCATGGGATATACCAACCCTCAGACGGCACGGTTTCCATTGATGGAAAAAAGGTGAGCTTTCATTCCGCTCATGAAGCGATTTTATTCGGCATAGCCAAAGTACACCAGGAAATCAACGTAGTTCCAGATATGACAGTAGCACAGAATATTATGCTGGGGTGTGAACCCAAAAAAGGCATTTTTATAGATTATAAAAAGATGAATGAAGAGGCCGAAACTCTACTGAAACGGCTGAAAACCAATGTAAAACCCACAGATAAGGTGGGGACGCTCAGCACAGGGCAAATGCAGGTGCTGCAAATCGCCAAGGCGCTACACGTCAATGCAAAAATAATTTCCTTTGACGAGCCCACTTCTTCTCTGAGCGCCAACGAGACTGAAACGCTGTTTGAAATCATCGGCGAGCTCAAACAGCAGGGCATCACCATCATCTACATCAGCCATCGCATGGAAGAGATTTTCCGCCTTTCGGATAGGACGACGGTACTCCGTGATGGCAAATACATTGGCACTTATGAGATGCAAGGACTCACCAAGGAAAAACTCATTCACAGCATGATCGGCAGAGACGTCTCCATGTTCGCCAAAAGGCACAAGCCCTCTCAGGTGGTGGAAGGGGAGTATGTGCTAGAGGTGAAAAACTTAAGCAAGCAGGGCGTCTTCCAAGATATCAGCTTCAAGCTGAAAAAGGGTGAAATACTGGGGTTCTTTGGCCTGGTGGGTGCCAAGAGAACGGATGTAGTGCAGGCGGTTTTTGGCGCGGAGAAGATCACCGGCGGGGAGATTTTCCTAAATGGCGAAAAAATCGTCAATCGCTCTCCTCACGATGCAGTGAAAAGAAAGATCGGGCTGCTGCCTGAGAACAGAAAGACACAAGGATTTGTCAAAGACTTAAGCAATGCCAGCAATATCTGCCTTCCCTCTTTAGAAAAATATACCAAACACGGTTTGGTCAATCACAAGGCCAAGAAAAAGCGGGCGTTTGAGCTGGGGCAAAAGGTGAACTTGAAGCCAGAAGACCCAGATTTTATGACAGTCAACCTCTCGGGCGGGAACCAACAAAAGGTCATCATCGCCAAATGGCTCTCCACCGATGCGGACATTCTCATCTTCGATGAACCCACTAAGGGTATCGATGTAGGGGCCAAGGCGGAGATCTATCATCTGATGGAGGAGCTAGTGGCCCAGGGAAAATCCATTATCATGGTCTCCTCCGAGCTGCCTGAGGTCATCGGCATGAGCGACAGAATTATCATCATGCATGAAGGGGAGATCACCGGTGAAATGATGCGCAGCGAATTCAGCGAAGACGCACTTCTCAACCTTGCTTTAGGAGGAATTTAGGGATGAAAAAGAAGAAGCTTTTTAAAAACTTGCAAAGAGAAATGAGTTTGATTGTTGGTCTGATTGGGATGATCATCATCTTCTCCATTATTAGCCCCATGTTTTTAACCCCCCAAAACCTGCGGGATATTGTAGAACAGGCTGTCATTTTTGGGCTCATGGGCGTGGGCATGACATACGTTATTATCACCAGCGGCATCGATCTTTCGGTGGGCTCTATTGTGGCCCTCACCGGGGTATCCCTTTCCCTCATGTTGGTAGGTGGGATGAACATTGCTCTGGCGATTATCATCACCCTGGTCATCGGCATCGCACTGGGATTTATTAACGGATTTTTGGTGGCGAAAATGACGCTCCAGCCGTTTATCGCCACCATGGGTACCATGTCTCTATACCGAGGCATTGCCTACGTGATCACAGGTGGCTACCCCATCTCTGGCATCCCTACAGAGTACAGAAATTTGGTATATGGCGAGATCATACCCGATTCGGGCATTCGGGGCTCCATCGTGATACTCATCTGTTTTGCCATTATCGCTGCATTGATTTTGAGAAAGACCAAGTTTGGCAGCTATGTATACGCTTTAGGTGGAAATAAGGAGGCAGCTAGACTTTCGGGAATTCGCATTGAGTGGAACACGATTAAGGCGTATATGGTATGTGCCGTTGGTTCAACGCTGGCAGCCATTGTGCTCATTGGGAAATTGGGAGCAGGAGAGCCCACAGCGGCGGATGGCTATGAACTAGACGCCATTGCAGCGGCGGCTATTGGAGGCACCAGCATGGCTGGCGGCAGAGGCACGATATTAGGGACGTTTATCGGCGCGATATTGTTCTCCGCTCTGAAGATAGGCCTCATTGTATCCGGTGTAGATTCCTTCTGGCAATACATCGCCACTGGTCTTGTCATCATCGTGGCGGCTTATGTGGAGGTGGCGCAATCCAAAATTGCCGCTTCTTCCCTCAAAAAGAAAAGGGCATAAAAGAACCTTAATGGATCATTAAAATACCTTCTTCAAACAACTCAACTTTAAAAACAGGTGGAGATTCTCCACCTGTTTTTACGTGAGCATTTTTTAGTAAGGGTAATTTGTGAATCCAGAGATGTAGAACCCGTCATTTACTTGCAAAAATGGAGAATTTCCGATACAATAAATTTGATTGTATATTTATAAATGCGAGGTACACGATATGGCGAAAATTAAAATGCCCGTTCCATTGGTGGAAATGGACGGAGACGAAATGACGCGGATTATATGGGATTTTATCAAAGTCAATCTTTTGGAACCATATATCGATTTGAATTTAGAGTATTATGACTTAGGACTTCCTCACCGGGATGAGACGGATGATGCCGTGACAATTCAGGCGGCAGAGGCTATTAAAAAGTACGGCGTGGGTGTAAAATGCGCCACCATCACACCGAATGCGATCGAATCGTCGGCACACACCACTGCCTCCGGCTGCACGAGTGGTTCGGAGAACAGTCGCATGGCGCAGTCGAAACCGCGTTGCACGCTACGATCGCCGAACCTGTTCCATT
>CAJJPW010000128.1 GCA_905193725.1 uncultured Eubacteriales bacterium | reverse complement strand
TTTGGCACAGGCACTGCTGCCGTAGTAAGTCCAGTAGGGGAGCTCATATGGCAGGATAAACACATTGTAGTCAATGATGGCAAAATGGGTGAGGTAACACAAAAACTGTATACCACACTGACAGATATTCAATATGGTAGAGCGGAAGACAAATTCGGCTGGACCTATGAAATTAAGTAATGTGATTCTTTGAATGCAGCGCTGGTAAAAAAGAAAACCGGCGCTTGCTTCATATAGGAGCAAAAGAGCGGTATATTTGAAGAGATAAACGGGAATGAAATAATAAGTAGCATACAGTTTCTCTGCAATGTGTAACGAAATTGTGAATAGTAAGCGATTTGTTTGACATTGATTTTTATTTGTAATAAAATGAATTGATCCTGTTTTTAGCATGTGAATTGGACAATTTGGAAACGGGATGGATGGAGAAATGATTAGTTTAAAAATTTAGGAGAGTTGATGAACTTGAAAAAGACAGTATCATTTATATTGACAGTCGCGCTGATTCTCACGGCTGTATTTGCAGTGATTCCCACGGCAAATGCGGCAAATGTGGATGTGAGCCTAAGTGTAAAACCAAACACAGAATCCTTAAAAGAGGGTGGCGATGTTGAATTTGCCATTTCCATTCAAAACAGCGGCGATGTGGCAGTGGAGGAAGCAAAGCTCACCTATGAGGGTGATGTCATCACCGAAGTGGGAAATATCAATGCTGGCGATACTAAAAATCTCACAGAGACTATCAATGTACCTACCTCTAAATTAGGGGATACACTGGCATTTTCTGTGGAATTTTACTACACAGACGATACGGGTGAACGCCGGCAGGATGAAGAATACGCAACTGCTAAAGTAAATAAAAAAGCCTCCAATGTCAAGGTGGGGACGAGCGTAAAAGTGGATAAAGATACCGTCAGCCCTGGTGGAAAGGTGAAGTTCACATTTACCGTGGAAAACCAAGGAGATGTTGAGATTACAGATGCCGCAGTATCTGCTTCTGTACTCAACAGCGGCAATCGGATTGGGGATAAATTTTCATTAGATCCAGGACAGTCTAAGAGTGTCACTTATACGGGCACGTTCAATAAAACGGTGACGGTAAAACCTGTAGTGAAATACACTGCAGATGGGAAATCCTATAGTGCAGACTTCGATTCTAAGAAGATCACCGTCTCAGGTGATGCAGACCTGCACTTAGAGTTCTCCTCTGATAAAGACGTCTATGCCCCAGGTGAAGAGGCAACCTTTAAACTATATGTGGAAAACTCCGGCGATGTGCTGCTCAGCAACATCAAAGTGTTTGACTACAATGGACAACGGGTAGACTCAGCCCGCACAGAGCTCAGCCCTGGGGAATCCTTTAACGTAGAAAAGACGGTGAATATTCAAAATGGCGGGGAACTACAATTTACTGTAGAGGCGACAGACCAAAATGGAGAAACCCATACTTTTACTTCGAATGCTATTCCTGTGTCTACAGGGGAGGTTTCCGCATCTCCTTCCGCTTCACCTTCTGCATCTACGACGAGTGCATTAAATGAGGAGACATTTGTCATTGAAGTAACAAGCGAGAACCAGGTCATGGAAGAGCCCGGCCTTGCTAAGGTTAACATGAAAATCACCAACAACTCAGACGTAGTGCTGAATAATGTAGTGGTAGAAGAAGCAACTTTGGGCAAAATTACAGAGGATATTCCCAGCATTGAACCTGGGCAGGAAGTTAATATTGAAAATATTGAGATCAATGTAGAAGAGACCACCGTATATCAGTTTGTCATCACTGGTTATGACGCAGCAGGCGAGAAATACGAGTTTGCTGCGGACCCATTTGAGATCACAGTGGGGTCAGAAAACGCTGGCAGTGGAATGAGCACAGTACTTATCATTATCATCGTGGTAATTGTACTCATTATCGTAATTGGTGTGATATTGATTGTCCTGGTGAGAAAGGAAAAGAAAAAGCAAAGCGGGCTTACTAAGGGCAAGAATGGAACGAATATGCCGAAGAGCAATATGTCTCGGCCAGGCACTACTGGAAATAGACCACAGCGTCCAACGTCCGCGCAACGTCCATCTCAATATCAGGGTAGAAATGGCAGCCAGGTAGATCGGACAATTCAGCGCCCAAGGCCGATGCAAAAACCGTCTTCTATGCAGAGACCAAAGGATCCTACGGAGGACAGAAAACCGAGGAACCGGTTTGACGATAGAAATAACTTCTAGGACTTAGTTAAAGTCAAGAAGTAAGACGAAAGTTGTACATGATAACGAGTAAATCTTAACCAAAAGGGACAAAATGCAAGTATTTTGTCCCTTTTCAATTATGGGTCGTGACCCAGTTGAGCACGGGAAGCGTGCGAAATATCAACCACCCGCTATGCGGGTGCGCGATGTATGTTATACAAAAAAATCACCTTTCCGCTATAATAGAGGTGTCCAAGCCACTATGAAAGAAAGGAAAGGTGATTTTAATGGCGAAGAAAGCCAATTCACTTGCACACACAAAATGGATGTGCAAATATCATATCGTCTTCACACCTAAGTATAGGCGAAAAATGATTTACAATCAATACAAAGCTGATTTACGAGATATAATAAAACAGCTGTGTAATTACAAAGGGGTGGAAATAATAGAGGGGCATTTAATGCCAGATCACGTCCATATGTTAGTAAGCATACCGCCCAAATTGAGTGTATCGAGTTTCATGGGATATTTAAAAGGGAAAAGTGCGTTAATGATGTTTGACCGGCACGCCAACCTAAAGTATAAATTTGGGAATCGGCACTTCTGGGCGGAAGGATATTATGTAAGCACAGTAGGATTGAATGAGGACACTATCAAGAAATATATTCAAGAGCAAGAGAAAGCGGATATTATGATGGATAAATTAAGTGTAAAGGAGTATGAGGACCCCTTTAGGGGGTAGTCGGAAATCAGATGGCCCCTTGAAGGGGCGTGCCACGCGTGAAAAGCATAGTGGCTTGAACGAAGTGAAAGCCAGCGCCTTGAGACGCTGGCCGAGTAACAAAGGCTTATAGCCGAAGCGCGAGCCACCCGTTAGACGGGTGGCAGCGACTTGCGATTGAAAGCGTTATGTTGTTTTGTCATTATTTATACCAATGAAGGATGGCATCGAGCTTTTTGGATTCCGTATGCGCCGGAGCGGGCACGGCACCCTCCGCCGGGTAGCCGATGGGCATAATCAAAACGGCCTTCTCCTTTTCCGGCAGGTCAAACGCCTGCTCCAGCTTGCTGTTGGCAAAGTAGTTGCACCAGGTCGTGTAGACGCCCAGCTCAATGGCCCGGAGCATGATGTAGGTCGCTGTGATGCTCACATCCTCCACGCCGGAGTGGACGCCTTTCTCTAAGGGATTTTTCCAATCCTCCTCCGTGTTATAGGTGAACAGCAGCACCGTACCCGCCCCATACCGGCAGTGAGTCAGGCTGTCCAGCTTGTCCAGCGCCTCTTTGCTTTGCAGGACATAGATGCGCTGGGGCTGATTATTTTTCGCCGTGGGAGCCAGCAGCCCCGCTTCCAAAATGCGCTTTAAGACCTCCGGCTCCACCGTCTTGTCAGAAAACTTTCGCACAGAATACCGGGCCTGTGCCAATTCTGTAAAATCCATGATTCATACCTCCTTACAAGGACGCCCCAAACTCACACGCCATCTGGGGATATTTTGTCTGCCGAGTGATTTCCGGGGTGCCGCATCCAGCGCCCAAGATCATCCCGGCGTTTTTCACGCCCAGGAAATTCACAATGGACAGGTAGTTTGTGACTACGCAGTCCATGATGTGCGGGTTGGGGTTATTGGCGGCCACGATCAGCGCCATCTGCTTCACCTGGCGAGACATCTCTCCTAGGAAAGCGTACAGCCGATCAACCGCCAGCTTCATCTGCGCCGACATATTGAAGAAATACAGCGGCGTTGCCAGCACCACCATGTCGGAGGACAGGATCATCTGCTTCAAGGTTTTCATATCATCCTGCTGGCAGCACACGCCACCCCCTTTGGTGTGGCAGTATTCACAGGCGATGCAGGGGGCAATTTTAGCATGAGCGGCGTCAAAGACGCTGACCTCATGTCTGGCCTTTTCCGCCCCGGTCTTAAACTGCTCCGCCAGAATGTTGGAAGACCCCTCTTTATGGGGACTTCCCTGTATGACTAAAATCTTCATGTGCTTTGCACCTCCGTTTGAACGCTTATTGTTTCAGCTTTCTTTCTCCACTTTCCCCGCAGGAAGTGCGTCCATGCCAGGATGCACCCCAGCCCCCAGCCAAAGAGGGTGTTCCACCAGATCATGTGATAGCTGATAGCAGGAATCGTCTGCAAAATATAGGTGGAAGCCACCCGAATCGCCAGCGCCGAGGTTGCCACAAAGGTGGAATACAGGGCGTCGTTGGCCCCCTGGAACAGCCCCAGGAACGGGAAGTAGGAGGCAAACAGGATCAGGCAAACCGACACGCACCGCACATGGGAGGTGCAGTATGCGATGGCCTCCGGGCCTAATCCAAAGGCCGTTACGATGGGCCGGGCGAAAATGAATACCACCGTCAAAATGCAGATAGAAATGGCTTCCGAGATAATGACAGTCTGCCTTGCGCCGGTCTGTACCCGGTCCATCCGGCCCGCACCGATGTTCTGCGCCGTGTAGGTAGCTTGGGTGGTCATCAGAGCATTGGCGGGCAGGCCCATATAGGTCTCCACCTTCTGCGCCACCGAGAAAGAGGCGGTCATAGCTTCCCCGTAGCTGTTGACAGCCCGCTGGAGGAACACAAAGCCCACCGACACCATGAGCTGCTGAAGCGCCATGGGAAAGCCGGTTTTCAGCGCCCGCATCGCCAGCGGCCACTCAAAGGTAAACTCCCGCAGCTTCCAGCGGAACAGCGGATATTTTTTCATCATGTACCATACGGCGGCCACAAAGGAACCGGCCTGGGCAATATCCGTAGCGATGGCGGCACCAGCCACACCCATGCGGAAGTTATAGACGAACACGATGTCCAGCACCACGTTGATGCCGCTTGCAATCAGCAGGAAATAGAGGGTTGCCTTGCTGTCGCCCACGCCCCGCAGGATGGCGGCGACGATGTTGTAGCCAAACTGGAAGATCAGGCCCGCCGCGTAAATCTTGAAGTAGGTATCCGCCATGGAGAGCAGGCTGTCCGGGGTCGCCAGGATATACCGCAGAGAAAATCGGCTGATGGCGATCCCCGCCACAGAAGCTACAATGCCCATTGCCAGCATCACCAGCAGGGCCGAGGACGCCTGGCGGCGCATCTGTTTTTCCTCTCCAGCTCCAAAGAGCTGGGCGATCAGCACCGACGCCCCGGCAGAAAAGCCGTTTGCCAATGCAAGGAACACCATGGTCAGTACACCGCTGGCTCCCACCGCCGCCAGGGGCGCTTCCCCGGCGAAGTTTCCCACCACGATGGTATCCACCGTGTTGTAAAGCTGCTGGAGAAGCAGGCCCATGAAAACGGGGAACATGAAGGAAAGGATGGACTTCCAGGGCGTTCCCTGCGTCAGAGTTTTGCCGCCCATCAGTGGACGATCTCGCAGTCAGCGCGGTCGGTGTAGAGCTTCCAGAAGTCCTCCGCCAGCAGAGCAGGGTCACAGGGCTGGCCGGGAGCGATCACGCCGGTCACAGTCACAGTGCCCAGGAATACGTCCTGCTTTTTCAGCTCCTCATGGAGCGCCAGACACATGGCCCGCAGGGCCGCTTTGTCCATGGACAGGGGCAGGTAGTCATACATGGGGTACATTGCCAGGCCGCCACCGGTTACCAGAATAGTGCCTTTTTTCTCGCTGAACTCCTTGCCCAGCACCTGCTGAATGGCATGATAGGCCCCGGCCACATCCACCATATAGCGATCCATCAGAAGATCAACATCCTTTTCTCCCTTGATTTCAGAGTCCAGGCCCGTGATACCCACATTGTAAAACAATACGTCCGGGGTGCCAAACTGCGATTTCAATTCGTCAAAAGCGCGGGTCACAGAGTAGTGCTTGGAGGCATCCGCCACCTTGGTGTAGACCTCGATGCCTTTCTCCTTGAACTCCGCCTCATAGGACGCCAGATGCTCCGGGTTTCTCGCCATCAGCACCACGCGGAAGTCATTCTTGCCGAACTTCTCCGCTACGCGGTTGCCGCAGCCATTGCCTGCTCCCAATACAAAAATCGTCTTTTTCATTATCAAATACTTCCTTTCTGTTTTATTAAAGAGAAGCGCCCAGCTTGTAGGCTTCCTCTGTTTTGCCTTTGCCTAAAACCTCTCCCCGGTTTTTCCAGCCGAGATTGCGCTCATAGGTACGATACCAGGTCAC
>CAJJPW010000127.1 GCA_905193725.1 uncultured Eubacteriales bacterium | reverse complement strand
CCTTGAGCTGCTCCTTGGGCAGTGAACCGCTGTCGTCTATGGCGTCCACATACTCCTCAAAGGTGATGTACTGCCCCTGCAATAACTCCTTGAGCGCCAAGTTGCGAGCCATCTTGCTGTAGGGATCGTTTTGAGAGACGTCCACCCGCACATCTACCTTGCACTCCTGTAACACCTCCGCCGGTATCATCACAGTGTACTCTTGGGTCCCTTCTCCCCCATACATACCTCCTAGCATTGGTCCCTCTGCCCCTTGGCCAGCATACATGCCTCCTAACAGGTTGCCTGCTGCTCCCTGAGTGGGTGTCTCCCCTCCCAGCATTCCTGCCAGCTCTGGAGAAATATCCTCTCCAATATAGGCCTCTCCCAGCATTGGGTCTTCCATTACCCCTTGGGTGGAAATCCCCTCGCCGGTCATCCCCGCCAGTTCTGGAAGCATCGTCCCAGGCTGAAACGCCCTGCTCATTTTCTGGGATTCGGGCAGATCCTTCTCATCGATGGTGATCTCCAGCCCACCCGGATGGTAGGCCACCCACATGTCGTACCAGATCAGCGCAATATCCTCGATAAACTGAGAAAACGCCGATACCTGCATGTTCACGTTGAGGGTCTTGGCCTCCCGTGCCGCGGTGATCGCCGCACCACTGGCCTGGGTGGGATCCACATTTTCCAGATTGTCCCCTGCCCCAGCAAGTTCCCTGGTGAGGGCGATGATCTCCTGCCAAATATCCTTGGCATAGGGAGAGATGCTGGCTGGCTGCAAGTAGGCAATCACATTGGCAATCCCCTGCCCCATGGGGTCGCTCACCTCGATGTTGCTGTCCGGATACGCCAAATTTTTGATGTCCTCCTCAGAAAGTGCCCCCGCCTTGTACGCCTTGTGGGGAAATGCCGATGTCTTGACCGCGCTCTCAAACCGGTACAAATTCTTGTTGATGGAAATCTGGTTGGGGATCTTGTCCCAAACATCCCCTTCTCCTCTGGCCGATCCCTTCTTGGGCTTCCAGCTGTAGCCGGCGATGGGGTATAACGTCATCCCCTCTATCCTGGTCTCTGGCTGATACACTACCGTCTTGGTGGATCGGGCAACGTGCACGCACCCGTCCTGCTTCCACAGCTTCATGATGGAGGTGAGCTTCCTTTCGTTATTCACCTCCACCTTCCCGTTGATCTGCAAGTCGGTGTCGTCGTCCGCGCAAATCCTCTGGATGTCCTCCTTTTTGATCCCGTTCTCCTGGGCCTCCCTTTTCACATCCTCCACATACCGTCGCTGCACCACCAGCAAGTAGGGCTGCTCCTGAATGTCCGGATTCTGCTCGTCCGCAAACATGATGCAGGTGTTGTCGATGATCTCCATGTCCAGCTCTTCCCCGTTTTGGTAAAAATACGCGTAGCTGTCTCCCCCAATAAACGCGTCCTGCAAAATATCCCACTGCCGCCGCTCCAGCTTGAGCCGCTCCCAAGTCCGGGCCGCATAGGCGTTTAAGTGCTCGCATACCTGAGCCATCTGCGCCCGCGCCCTGCCGGGAACCATGGGGCTGTAGTTGATGGTGAGGGTGTTCTGCCCCACTAGCGCCGTGGAGCTCTTCATAATGGGCATGAGGATGTTCAGCTGACACGGCCGGTCGTTGCCGCTCTTGAGTCCATGCCATTGGTCCCCGTTCACCATCTGGTGGCACTTCTCCACCCGTGAAAACAGCCCGATAGAGTTTAAATACTCCAGTCCCTTTTCATATTCGTCCCAAATTTGTGTGTACTGTTCCAATTCACTTCACCTCTTTTTGTGGTATTTCCGTTCCAAAGTTCTCGATGTTCTGGCGGATAGACTGCTGCCGCCGCTCCTCCGCCGTAAGTGGCCTGCCCTTTGCCTCCCTTATCATCTGGGATATGCTCACATCCCCTCTGACAAGGATGCTCTTTGCCACTTTAAACCCCGCTATAAATGCCAAAAACGCCAATACCGGCGTCAAAATGCAAATAGCAATACATAGTGCCAAAATCATAGTACTTTGATCTCCTCTCTGCCCAAATGGCTATTACTCTTTTGAATGTTGAAATCATCTAAAATATTGTGGCGCTGCCCTTTCCCCGGCTGAGTGCCCCTGGTCCAGTAGACGCAAAATCCCCGAAGGGCGTCCGGCGCGTGGGTCAGCTCGTGAGGTTCTCGTGCCACGTCGTTGGGATCCTTTTCGTCGTACTGGACGGCGGGCAGCGTGCGGATCAGGTTTTTGCAGTGGGGGAAGATCCGCAGATCCGCCACCTCCACCCCCTGCTCGTCCTCATAGGGCCGCAGCCACTCCTTGAGGGCCATCCACCCGCTGACCCGGTTGTTGCTGGTTTTCACGAGGGATATGCCGTGCTCCAAAAAGATGTCCGCCACGCTCTTGCCCGTCTCCTGCCTCCGATTCCACAGGTCGGGCGGTGCCAACACCTGGTGGATCTTCTCGTCCCCCGTCTCCTCCAAAATCCGCTGTGCCGCCTCGGAGATGATCAGGTCTTTCTCGTACACCTCCCGATACACATACGCCCGCTTTTGCTCGTCTATCGCGATCCAGTAGGCCGCCAACATGTCCAGCCCGTAGTCCAAGGTGATGTACCGCCGCCAGTGAGTGGGCAAAGAAAAGGGCTCCATCACGTGAACGTCCCTGCTGAACTCCGAGAAGAACTGCCCCTCGAAGATGTCCCAGTCCCCGTACAGCAGTGCCTTTTTGTCCTTCTCCCCCAAATTCTCCAGCCGGCTGATGTACTCTGGGTCGTACTCCAGCAAAAAACGGTTGTCCTGCACCCGGGAGGGGATGAAGATCCGAGTGCCCTTGCCCACCCTGTGCTCCACCCCGGCCTGGCCGATGTCGATAAACCGCTCCTTCACCCAGCTGTGCCCCACACCCCCTGGGTTGGTGGAACTCTTGATCTGCTTGGGGTAATCATTGGCACCACGTACACGGGATATCAAATAGGTATACATGGTATCCGTAAAGTGGGTCAGCTCGTCAAACCGAATCACGTCGTACTCCGCCGACTGATACCGGTATACGTCATTTTCCCTGTCGCAGTAGGCAAAGTCGATGAGAGAACCGTTGGCAAATCGTCCCGTATGGTTGGATGCATTATATCGATATATTTCGCCGGGATATAGTTCTAGGGATACCCGCACCAGGGATTTCTCCAGCTCGGGAAACGTCCGCCGCAAAATCAGCTGCTTGCTCCCCGGGTACCTTAGGGCATAGAGCAAAGCATCTATTAATTGCCCGTAGCTTTTACCTCCCCCTGCCGCGCCCCCAAACAGCACCTCATCTGCCGTGGCGTCCAAAAACTGCTTTTGCTTTTGTGTCACCTGTATCTCCAAGCTCTCACCTTCCCTTTCCCTGGCTCACTCCTGCTCCTTGTGCTCCTTTTCCCATGGGTCGATCACCGTCAACTTCACCTCAAAGGCCTCTTTGCCTCCGTCCTCCTTTTCGCTGAACAGCATCAGCCGCTTGCCCAACAGCTCCGCTGCCTTGGTGCGCAGCTGAATGCTGGGCGGCTCTTCCATCTCTACCTCTTCCCCCTTGACCACCACCTTTTTGATCTCCTTCTCCTCTCCCCGCATAATTCGGGTCAAAAACTCCAAAATCTCCTTGCCAAACAGCAGGAGGAAGAATATTTTCATACCTCCATGGAGGAGGAATTTGCCTTCTACCGGGAGATTGCTTCCGGCAATCTGGATATTTTAAAGGGAGATATCGCCGCCCAGAACTGGGAGCATATGGGGACACTATCTGCAAATTTTCTGCAGAATATGAAATATCATCATGTGATCCTAATCGCCATGATCACCCGCTTTTGTATTGAAGGGGGACTGGATCCGGAGCAGTCCTTTACCCTCAGTGATCTTTTGATCCGAAAGGTCGATCAATGCACCGGCAAGGAAGAGCTCACCGGGATCAAGGTCGAGGCTGTCACCGCTTTTACCAATGCCATGCATGAGCTTCGCAAGGGCAAAGCTCTTTCCTATCATGTCCAGCATGGCGTGGATTACATTGTCAGACATATGTCCCACCCTCTTGCGAGCCGGGAGGTAGCTAAAGCTCTGGGACTTCACCCTGAGTACTTGTCAAAGCTTTTCAAAAAAGAAACAGGATATACCCTGCAACAGTATATCCTGCATAAAAAATGTGAAACCTCCTGCTACATGCTGAAAAACAGTACCATCAGCTGCACCGATATCAGTTCCTTTCTGGGCTTTGCCTCCTGCAGCCATTACATCCGCTGCTTCCACCGGGAATACGATGTCACTCCGAGACAATACCGACGCAATGAGGATCTTACGGATTATTCCAGGCACTAGAATTTCCACTGCTTTTCCGGCATCCTGTACTTCAGGCACTCTGTAATAAAGAGGGAAAACCGGCGTTTTGCCCTTGCTTCCCACCACATTACGAGCATTTTCCGATACATTATTCGGTCACCGCATAATCACTGTCATACATCCGGCGAAGATTCTCCTTACTGTTGTACTGCTCACCGATACAAAACTCCTTGGACCAGGTCATGTAATATGCCCATGGTGTATGTGACTGCGCAAGGCAGTCCACATCCGGCATATAACCGACCTCCGCAAGTGCCGCAACCTTATCGCTGCTTGTCGCTTTGATCAGTTCCCCGTATGCGTCTGCATAGTCTGTCGGCTTATATTCCGGCAGGTAAATATCCACCGAAACCACATCGACATACGCATCCCCCGGATATCCCTCCGGCAGACGGCAGTTCCATACCCACAACAGATTATCGAGATGCCACTCATTGACATAATAATCATACATCAGAAGATATAATTCTCTGGCAACCTCCGGTCCCTTTGAACCCCACCAGAACCATGTTCCATCCGACTCATGAAACGGTCTCCATAAAATTGGGATGCCCTCATCGCAAAACTCCTTCAGATATCCGGCAATCACTGCCATATCATGATAAAACGCTTTCCGCTCCGGCGAGCCTTCCTCAAGTACCTTCTCCGGATCAAAATCCGTATGCTCCGCATAAAAGCTCTTATCTCTTCCGCCAAGTGGCGAGAACCAGTGAAATGAAAATGTCAGAATCCCATCGGATTCCTTCGCCCACTTCATTGCCGTCTTTAATGTGTCCCTGTTTTCGTACACCTCGGTAAGACATGCCTCCCCGGCATCCTTTTCATTGATATTCGGCGAATATGCCAGCAGCTCAAAGCCGCGAAGCTTCGGTGTCTTTCCGGTCACCTCTTTGATATAAGAAATCTCCTCCATCGGATTCGTCTGCGTATGCTGTCCTGTAATGATTCCATGTCCTGCTGTTTTCTCCAGATAGTGAAGAAGCTCTGCCGCTTCCTTCGACGCATTCTTATTTACCGGTTTCTGCATATCTCTTCGTCCCCTTTCTCATTATATTCCGTCCCCATTTATGGTCTCAACACATTATTTCCTGTTACATTCTGTCCGTATTTCCGGACACGTTATCCTTCAAAATAAACTTGTGGATCACCTTCGCCACACCATCCTCGTCATTGGATGCCGTCACATAATCGGCAGCTTCCTTGACAACCGGCTGTGCATTCTCCATCGCAACACCAAGTCCTGCATATTTGATCATCGACAGGTCATTAAATCCATCCCCACAGGCAATCATATCCTCCCTCTTGTGCCCTGTCATCTGACAGAAACGCTCCAGTGATGCTGCCTTGTCAATTCCCTTCGGCGTGATCTCCAAAAAAAACGGCTCACTGCGGCTGATGCAGAGCTTGTCCCCAAACTTTTCCTCATAAATCTTCTCGGCCTCTGCCGCCACGGATGGCTCCGCTGTTCCCAGACATTTATTCAGCGGGAAGTCCACATAATCCTCCACACGCTCCATCTGTTTTACCGGAAGATGATTGATATTTTTCTCCACATCGATATATTCATCATAATGCATGCCGGTGATAATATTATTGTCCTCATCATAGGAAAGAAGTCCGATATCCAGCTTCCTTGCAAGCCGGAACAGATCCGGCACAAGCTCCGGCGGAAGTGTCTTCTGATAGATCACCTCATCCGTACTGCAGTCCGTGATCTTTCCCCCGTTAAACGAAAGAATATATCCTCCGTTTTCCTTGAGCTTTAATTCCTCTGCCAAAGGCTCAATGCCGGCAGTCGGACGTCCGGATGCAAGCACAACCGTGTGTCCCTGCTCCTGCATCTCCATCAGTGCTTTTTTCGTCTCCGGCGTTATTTTCTTTTCTGAATTTGTCAATGTACCATCCAGATCAAGTACCAATACTTTTTTGTCCATTTTCCAATTCCTCTTTGTAATTTCAAATTCTTTACGCAAACTGGCTGTT
>CAJJPW010000126.1 GCA_905193725.1 uncultured Eubacteriales bacterium | reverse complement strand
GATACCAGCTGCCGCTGTCCAGCTCAAGGGGGATGATGCGGTGGTTCTGCCGGGCCGGGTGGTTCATGCGGCCCGCATAGCCCTCGTTTTCCGCGCACAGAGCGCATTTAGGGTAGCCGGACTGCGGCGCGTTTTTGGCAGCGGCGATGGCGCGCGGGTCCTTTTCGGGCTTGGACAGGTTGATCGTGATGTCGAGCGTTCCGTATTCGCAATCATACGTCCACTTCTTGTCCTTCGCAATACGGTCACGCCGGATATAGTTAGTATCCTGACTGAAGCGGTAGAACCAGTCAGTTGCTTCGCGCGGAGAGACTTCATAGAGTGTGCGGAAGCGGGTGCGCACCTCATGCGGGCGAGGCGTAAGGGTGCCCATGAGTTTCGTGTCGAACAGATCGCGTGCAACCTGATTGTCCTGACACACACCGCGCAAAACGGCATCGTCCGTCAGAGCCTGCAAAATGTCCACAAGCGGCACCTCTGCGGGCGCTGCAGTTTCGTCAAAGGAATCCCCCTGAAAATAGGACACGGGGAAGCCGGGCCCAAACTCCAGCTCATTTGCCTGATAACCGTACTTTTCACACAGCGTCTTCAAAAAACAGTCCACATAGTGTAGTTCCCTTTTCAGCCGTTTGAGCGAGGTTTTTTGCGTGCCGGAAAAATACTGAATACCGCGGATGTCCAAACAAGGGTCGCCGCTATATTGGGCAACAATATACTCTATTTCAGATTCCTCAAGGCCAAACTGGTTTCCACTGGTGAGCCGCAACAATACGGGCACCTGTTTGTGCGCTGTAACTGCCCCGCGGTAGATGCTGGAAAATTGTGCTTGGGATTCTACCGTGTAGATGCTCATAGGCCCATCTTGAGAGATCAGTTGGCCCATGAGAGCTGGTTCTTTGTAAACCCCTGATATCACAAACTTTTCAGAGGGTAGCTGTAGGTTTTGACAGATGTGAAGCTCTCCTGGTGAACATATTTCAAGGCGGTCTACCAGCTGACTGATTTGCCTCAAAATAAAAGTATTGGCCTTTACGGCATAGCAAAGCTCCACATGGCCTGGTAGAACCTGACGCAGCGCCCAAACTCGACGATGTAGCTCTGCCAAATCGAATACATAAAGGGGAGTGGCTTTGTTTGCCAATAGTTCTCTTAGCTGTAGTGAATTCATCGATGCGCTCTCCTTTCTAGCAGACACCTTCTATCTACCTTCCCATTTTTAGTGAGAGGAAACTGGTTTAACGAGTATAGGGCCCCAGGGACCATAAAAATAGGGAGTAATCTTCTCAGCTGCTGGTGCAGTTCTTTCTTGTCCAAATTGCCGATATAAAAGCCATAGAGCCTCTGCTTTTGTTCATCAAATGCGCAACAACAGCGCTCTACACCGGGCAGACTGGAGATGGCCCTTTCCACTTCTTCCAGTTCAATGCGGTGCCCCATGTGTTTAATCTGAAAGTCCTTCCGACCACAGAAGAACAACTCGCCATTTTCTCCGTATCTACCCAAATCCCCAGTCCGATAGATGGGTTCAGGGTAGTTGTTGTGCAAGGGATTTTGGACAAATGCCGACGCCGTTGCCTCTGGCGACCGATAATATCCCAGTGCAAGAGCCGTCCCCCGCACACAAATTTCTCCCACCAGATCAGGGCAGGTGATTTGCCTGTCTTGCTGATCCAGCAGAAAAACCTGTCTGTTGGGGAAAGCCCTTCCAATGGGGATTCCACGGTGATAATCCCGCTGCTTTTGTAAAATATGGTAGGTGCAGTTGCAGGTGATCTCGGTAGGCCCATAGAGGTTGACGAACTGGGCCTGGGGCAAATGCTCCCGCCATGTGCGCAGATGCTTTTCTGGCATAACTTCTCCACTGAAGAGTATTCGTCGCACGGAATTTGGCACTTTATAATCCAGACCGTGAAAAGTGCTGATGAGGCAGAGGGCGGAAACTGCCCAGATCATGGTGGTGATGTTACGGTCGCAGAGCCAATCCAGTAGCTCCATGGGCTGGGAAAAGAGCTGTCTGGGTATGATGGATAGGGTGGCCCCTGTCTTGAGTGCAGAATAGATATCCTTCACGGAGACGTCAAAGTCAAAGGGCGCTTGGTTGCCGATGGTGTCTGTTTCATCGATGGGAAAAAGCTCTACAAAGGTATCGATAAATTCGATGACAGAACGATGGCTGACTAGCACACCTTTGGGAATTCCTGTAGAGCCGGAGGTGAAGTTGGCATACAGGGGATCGGTGTCAATCGCCTGGGAGCGTATCTGACTGAGCAGCTCCTGGCGGATGGGAGCAGACATCAATTCTTCTACCAGCAGGATAGAGGAGGAGGGGAAGAACTCCTGTGCGGTCTTTTGGTGCTTTGCATCAGTGATGATATATTTTGCCTGTAGAACGTTTTGTATCTGTCGGAGCCTGGCTGCTGGCAGTTCAGGGTTCCACAACACGTAAAATCCCCCTGCATACACAATGCCCCAAAAGGCAACGAGACAATGTAGCCCTTTGTCCATAAATACTGCCACTGGCGCGCCCATTTGAATTTTGCCAGCAATGGCCGAGCCGACCCGCTGACAATAATCCATGAGCTTATGAAAGCTACAATTGCCGTATTCATCTTCTACAGCGATCTTATCAGCATAGATATTTGCACTTTGTTCTAGATATTCTAATACATTTCTCATTGTAATCACTCCAAAATTTCAATGGGTAAAATTCCCCATACAAGGCACTGTTCTGCTACTGATTTGGAGTATAGTATGCAAAACTTTATCTAAGCTTCAGGTAACCTTAATTTTTATAAAGAAAATCCGGAGCCCTTTTAGGACCCCGGATTTTTTCCATGGTTAATAAAATTTTGTTCTCGCTATTTGCTTTCTGGTTTTGGAATCAGTATGCAAAATTCTGTACGATACGGCTTATGTGGGGGAAGAACCAGATGGATTTGCCCGTGATGCATCTGTATAATGCGCTGCACAATGGAAAGACCTAGCCCTGTACCCTTTCCCGTGGTACGCGCACAGTTCCCAGTGACAAAAGGCTGAAACAGCGTGCTGGCAATTTCTTTGGGAATCCCCACGCCATCGTCGGCAACTGTCAGCTCGATATTCCCATCCTGTTGGCGCATGAAGATAAAGAGAGTCGTCCCTTTCGGGTTGTAATTAATTACATTGCTCAGCAGGTTCTCAAGAACACGACGCATCAATTTTCGATCTAACTTGAGGACAATCCGATTCTCTGGGATTTCCACAGAGAGCGCAAAACCATACTCTGTGAGTTCCATGTACTTTTCCGCAAAAAAGCTTTTGACGAATTCGCAAAAGTCCGTCTCTTCCAAATTCATCTGGTAATTGGGATGCTCCATTTGGGTAAAAGTAAATAGGTCGCTCACCATATCTGTGGCCAGCTTGGATTTTTTGACAATTGCCTCGATGTAATGCGCTTGTTTTTCTACGGGTACTCTCTGCTCGGAAAGAGCCTTTGCATATCCCTGTATGACGGTCAGTGGCGTTTTGAGGTCGTGTGAGATATCGGCAATTAGCTTTTGTCTTTCCTGATACAAAACTTCTTTTTCCTCACGAATCTGCTCTAATTGGCCTAATAGGCTTTTGAAATTTTGGACAGTCTCATGGAATTCTGATGGAACGAAGGAAGGGTTAATGCCCGCTGTTCCGCATTTTTCATAGGAGATAATCGTCTGGTTTAAGGGGGCGATGCGCCGTTTGATCATTTTAGAAAACAGGATGGCAAATATCACAATGGTGAGCAAGACGCAAGGGATGCCTATCACCCAAATCGCAATGGCGGACCTTACGATTTCGGCGTATTGTTTATCACTCATACCCATTGTAAGGAAGGCCAAAATGCGTTCTTCTCCTTGGGCATTTTGATACACATACTTATCCAGATAGCTGTTGGAGTTGGAAATGCCGCATAAGAGCTCAAACTCGCGGCTGGGGAGGGGATCTCTGTCAGAAAACAGATCACCGCCGATGATTTGGTAATTTTCATCTAAGATACAGACGCCCAAAATTTGCGACACTGTATCCTCCCATGTATACGAGTTTAAATACACATAGTAAATGGAGGAGCCGTCATCAGCAGTCTCCTGAAATACATTAAAGATTTGGCCGGAGATATAATCGCCGATGAGCTCTAAATCCTGAAAAAACACTTTGTCTCCAATGGTGCGGTTGCTGGCGTACTGTATGGTTCCATTCTCATCAAAGATGATAAAGGCAGAAATTTTAGAATTCCCCACGGGTATCTTTGCGTAATTTTCAGCGATTAGATCGTCTTCATAGGCAAGCAAATCATCTATCGTAAAAAATGCCCCTTTGATTTTGACATCTACGAGATAATGAAAGGCGGTATAGACCAGCACGATGATGAGTGTAAAGAGACTAAAATATATGGCGCTGGAGACGATTAAGCTTTTTTTCTTCATTCTATCCATTTGCTTCAATTTTATATCCCAGCCCCCTTACTGTTTTAATGTATCGTGGATTAGAAGGGTCATCCTCGATTTTAGAGCGGATGTTAGAGATGTGCACCATCATAGTGTTGTCATCGCTCTCATAAAGTTCGCCACCAATGCAGGCATAGAGCTGGGCTTTCGTATATACCCGGCCAGGGGACTGCATCAATTTAGCCACAATTTTTAGCTCTGTCGGGGTAAGAGGGATGATGCACCCACTTTTGCGCAGAATGAATTTGAGCAAATCCAGCTGTAATTCACCGACCTGTAGAAAATGTTTCTCACTGGCGATTTTTTCAGCAGTTTGGTTACTGCCTAGCTCATAATACCGCCGAAGAGCCGATTTCACGTAAGCTACTACCTCCAGGGGATTGAAGGGCTTGGTTAAATAGGCATCTGCCCCTAAATTGAGGCCGAGTATTTTGTCCGCATCTAGATCTTTTGCAGATAAAATGATCACGGGAAAATTACTGGTCGCTCGGATTTCCTTGAGTACATCATAGCCGTTCATGCCTGACATCATGATGTCCAAAATCGCAAGGTCTATCTTTGTGGACGCGATTAGCTCCAGAGCTTGGCATCCGTTTTCGGCGGGAAAAATGGTATATCCCTCCCCAGTTAAATAAAGAGAAAGCAGTTCTAAAATATCTGTGTCATCTTCTGCAATTAAGATGTTTTGGTTCAATTTAGTTCACCGTCCTTTAAAAGTGATTTTATCCATATAGACGCTGCTCGTCCCACAAAAGTTGCATTCCCTGTAAAAAAACCTGGTTATTCTTCCAAATAATCAGGCGTGTTTGATACCATGTATGTATTGCCAAACGCTATATGGATAGCTCTTTGCTGGCATTTTCTTATATACTTTTCCAAGTTGCGACTCCCAGGAATTTTTTGAGCCAAATTTTCAAAGCACCCATGGAAATTGAAAAGAGATAGAATATTTTTCAACCCATGAAGGAATAACTTACGAATTCAAACGATTATGTCTTTATCTTATCACCATTTCTCTTTCATAAAAGCATGCTTAGACATTCAAAACACGGCTATCGCGTCTTTGTGTGCTGCTAATGTTTTCGAACGCATGCCTTCCGTGCAAAGAATGTTAAAACCCGCTCGATTTTTCGAGCGGGCTATTGATGGTGGAATTCACCACCACATGGTGCCGAAGGTGGGACTCGAACCCACACGGTATCGCTACCAACGGATTTTGAGTCCGTCACGTCTGCCAATTCCATCACTTCGGCGCATGAATATCATATCACACGAGTTTTTTGAAGTCAATAGAAATTGTGGGAGAAAAATGAAGGGAGATGCGTGCAAAGGCCAAAATGGAGTGGAAGGAGGTGGACAGATAAGTGGATACAAAAAGTCCCTGTCATCAGCTAGGGACAGGGACTAGCGTTTTTTTATCGGGCCTTTTCCACATCGCTCACTACATGTTTTAGCTCTTCTATAATGGGGATATGTTGTGGGCAATGCTGCTCACATCGGCCACAGGCAATGCACTGAGAGGCCTTGCCACGATGCTGGGCTATGGAGTTGTAGTAAGTGGTAGCGACGATAATCTGATCTTCGCCAAAGCGCTTTAAGTTGTTGTAGATGGCAAAGTATTCTGGGATGGGAATGTCCTGTGGGCATCCATCACAGTAGTGACAGGCAGTGCAGGGAACGGCGATGCTGTCACGGATCATTTTCGCTGCCTGTTGGACGAGGGACATTTCCTCTGGGTTGAGGGGTTGAAAATCCTCCATGAAGCTGAGGTTATCCTGCATCTGTGCCTGGGTACTCATGCCGCTGAGCACCATTATGACGTTTTTTAAGGATGCGGCAAAGCGGATGCCCCAGGAGGCGATACTGGCCTGTGGTGCATATGTTTGGAATATAGACGCCACCTCTGGCGGGACGTTTACCAGTGATCCACCCTTTAGTGGCTCCATGACGATGACTTGCTTGCCGTACTTTTCGCACAGTTCGTAGCACTTGCGCG
>CAJJPW010000125.1 GCA_905193725.1 uncultured Eubacteriales bacterium | reverse complement strand
CAGCCCCGGCAGCTTTTTCCGCCGGGGCTGGCTTGCTGCTTTATTTTTTCTGCTGTCTCAGTTTTATGAATACTTTTTCTTATTATTTTTACTACTTACGGAGGATTCAACATGTTACCTAGTGAAGCTGCTGCTATGATCGATATCAGTGCTGTTAGATCCCAGCACTCTCTCAAAGATATTCAAAAAGTCGTCTCTTATGCGAAACAATATAAGTTTATAAACGTTCATGTACTGCCCTGCTGGGTCTCCACTCTTGCTCAAATGCTGAAAGATGTTCCAGGCGTTTATGTCGGCGCTCCTGTCGGCTTTCCCTCTGGTGCTCATTTAACTCAAACCAAACTCCTCGAGGCTCAGCAGCTCCTCCTTGACGGTGTCCAAGAGATGGATATCGTCATGAACATCGGGAAACTCAAAAATAAAGAGTATCAGTTTGTTCAAGACGAACTCTCCCAAATTATTTCACTCGCAAAGGGAAAAGCTCTTACCAAGGTCATTATTGAAATTAATCTACTCACTGACGAGGAAATGCTAAAAGCTTGTGATTTAGTCATTGCCTCTGGTGCCGATTTTGTAAAAACTGGTACTGGTTGGGTTCCTGGTAATGCCAATATTGAACGCATTGCTAAAATTAAACAACATTGTGGCTCTGCTATTAAAGTGAAGGCTGCAGGTGGTATTCGTACGGTAGATGACTTTATGACACTTGTAGATATGGGAGTCGAGCGCATGGGTATTAATACTGCTTCTGCTTTGGATATCATACGATCTCTGGAGTAACTACGTGCAGATGGGCTTCAAATCCTTTTAGCGTTTGTAGAAAAAAGTCAAAAGGGCCTGTTGTAGAATACAACATCTGCAGCAGGTTCTTTTTCTGTATCCAGATGCACATTTTGATTTAAACTGTTGGAAACTTTGCCGTATTCCCCAAAAATAAGCGTACAAAAATTAAGCCAAAGAGCTTTACCGAGCCTTTTATTGAAAAATATTGCGTTCTTTTTGTTTGCGCCGTCATTTTTTTGGACGCATGTTTTTTTAAACGCCTGTGTTTTCGTTTCATCTACAGCTTTTTTAGATCAAACGCCATAGCCAACAGGAGCAATTCTGCCTGGATATTCGTTCTGCCGCGTGTAAGAAAAATAGACCAAATGCGCCTTCTTTCTGGATACTGTGGCATCGGCAAGCTTTTTACAGTTTACGGCCAGTGTAGGTACATGTATCTGTAGACTAATATCGGAAAAGCACCTGCGGATCGACTGTCGATTTTTTTCCTTGGGAAGAATAGGCGCGGTACAATTCTGTGCAGTCCAACTCCTCTAAAACCGCGCTTGTCAGCCAGGCAGGTGCATTTTTCGGCATGCTTTTGTAACGATTCACTGTAAGTGTAAGTGCCAATTGACCACGTCGCCAATATATAGTATACTGATTTTGCGTTGTTTGGTGGCGTTTCACAATTTCATCTTAAACGCAAAAATAAACACGGCAGGCCTTTATGGCAAACCTTGTTCGCTGTTTTGATTAGCTTTATTTTCAACGCCTCCAAGAAATAATTCAAAAATTAATTTATAGTGTGATGATAGGTTTGGAACCTACTTTTGAGTTTGCATTGTTTTTGCGTATTGGGTAGTAGCGTTTATGGGGGGTGTAATGCTATATTTTTTTGGCGAACTACTGCAAAAAGTAGACGATTTAGAATTTTGTAACCAGAAGCAGAGAGCGTTTATAGAAAAAATGAATAAAAATTTACAGACTATAGCCGATATACTAGCCCAGGGTGCGCAAGAAAATGGAGTGGACAATCAAGATAAAGACGAGTTGATCCCTCCTGCCGCTATAACGAAAAAAATGAAATTAAATGTAAAACAGGAAAAAAAAGACGTTGCCCCTGAAATAGAAGAAAAGGTGAATGCTGTCCCCAAGAAAGACATTGTTACAGGAGATCATTACCTTATCTGTCCGTTTTGTGGTGTGGAACAACCTGTGACAAATAAGACTTGCGTCAAATGCAACGCTAAATTTACCGAATGAGGTGTGGAAAGATGACAGTATTCTTATTAGTGATGGCGATACTCATATGGACTAACGGTGGAATCTACTTTATTTTAGGCATCACGTTTGGTGATGTATTGATCCCAATAGTATTTATAACCCTTATTATCTATGGATTACTGGGGTTATTGTTCTTTCTGGCCAGAAAGCGAGTTCTAGATAATAAGGCCCAAGTGAAAGCGTATCAGTTATCGCTGGATATAAAAAAGAAAAAACTGGCACAACTGGCTGAAGAGGAAAGAATGTTAGAGCACAAGTTGTGGGTAAAGACACATAATATGGAGAGTTGAGGGGGGAATTATGGTAGTTTGTTTTATTATCTGCATTGTATTGACCGGACTATCTGCATTGGGGAATTTAGGTATTGGCAATCTATTGGGTCTACTAGGGAATATAATCACTGGAGCGATCTATAGTATCGGACTATATGCACTCAAAGATAGCGAAGGAAGTGTAAGGGATATGGAAAGGGAAATCCAAAACTGTCAGACCAAAATATTGGCCAAGGAAAAGAACATACTGTCACTAAAGATGCAGCTGGGAGAAGAGATAGATGCACCAGATGAATCACAGGCAGTAACTAATAATGTATGGCATCTAGACGATGGAGTAAATCGGAACTGGCCAGTACTCTAGAAAAAGAGACAGCTGCAAATGGATTGGAAGACTTTTCTATAATTAGTTGAAAATGAGCCCGATGGGAAGGTACCCCTTTTGAAAGGGCTCTTTTTTTGTTATACTATAGAGATCAGGGAAGGAGTTCACTATGAGTTTGTTTGAGGAAAACAGGAGAAAGACTGCGCCACTGGCAGACCGAATGCGCCCGAAAACATTGGATGAATTTGTAGGGCAAGAGCACATTATCGGCAAAAGAAAGCTACTTCGTCGGGCGATTGAGTTAGATAGGCTGACATCCAGCATTTTTTTTGGACCGCCAGGATGCGGTAAGACCACGTTAGCCCAGATGATTGCAGCTCACACGGGAAGTGAATTCCAAAAGATCAATGCGGTTTCAGCAGGGGTCAAGGAAGTGCGGCAGATTATCGAGCAGGCAGAAAAGGATTTGGATCTATTTGGGAAGTCCACTTACCTGTTGTTAGACGAATGCCACCGATGGAGCAAAGCTCAATCCGATAGCATTTTGCCCGCCTTAGAGCAGGGTATCATTCGGTTTATTGGCTCTACCACAGAAAACCCGATGATTGCCATGACACCTGCTATCGTATCTCGGTGTAGGATTTTTGAGTTTCATCCCCTGAGCAAACAGGACATTCTCCGGAGTCTTCAGCGAGCACTGACGGATAGAGAAAACGGGCTAGGGGAATTAAATGTGGACATTGTACCAGAGGCGCTAGAGCATATTGCCATAACAGCCAACGGGGACGTGCGCAACGCATTAAACGCCCTAGAACTGGCAGTGCTTACTACACCACCTAGCGAAGGTGGCAAAATCGTGATAGACCTGGAAATTGCCAAGGAATCCATCCAAAATAGCGTAGTGCGATGTGATGATAACGCCTACTATGACATGATATCCGCTTTTTGCAAAAGCCTGAGAGGGTCAGATAGCGATGCAGCACTCTTCTGGTTTGCCAAGATGATCTATGGCGGAGTAGATCCCAGAGCTATTGTCAGGCGGATGATCGTCCACGCTTCAGAGGATATCGGCCTGGCCAACCCTTCTGCTATGGCCCAGGCGGTGGCTGCATATCAGGCATTGGAATCGGTGGGCATGCCAGAGGCCAGATTGAGCATTGGACAGGCGATTATTTTTCTGTGTGAGTGCCCAAAATCCAATTCAACTTTAATGGCAGTGGAAGGAGCACTACAGGCGGCACAAAATACACCCAATACACTGGTGCCTGCTCATCTGCGGGATACTCATTACCGGGGAGCAGAACAGCTGGGCAATGGTAAAGGATATCAGTACCCCCATGATTTTGAAAATCACTATGTGCCGCAACAGTATTTGCCAGATTCACTCAAAGACGCCAGATTCTATATGCCCTCGGACGAGGGATATGAGAGGAACATCAAAGAGCGGAGAAAACGGCTGCATATTAAGGAAAAGTGAGTAGTGCAGATAAAAAAGAGCTTACATCTTTATAGAGAAATAACAAAAAACAGTAGGATAAAAAGAAAGAAGTTCACAGATTTTCATGTGAACTTTTGTTTTTTTAACGAAAATTTCATATTTTTTTACAATTAAATTACAAACACTTTGTTAAAATTTGTATATATGACAATTATAGTTGATTTAAAGGATTTTTTATTGGAAATCTTTCTATTTCTCCGTTTTTCTCCTGATTTTAGCATGCATTTTGGTTGACAGAATAGTGGAAAGTCAGTATACTTTGATACGGTGTTAGGAGGGAAATTTTATAAAAGTTTTAACGGGAACTCGGATGAACTTATGGAAACATAAGTTATCGGATATAAAACAGAAATATAGTGTAGAAGAATGGGTAGTTATAGGAGTTGTCCTATCCATTTTTGTTTCTCTATACATAACCTGTGCAGCAGTAGTAGGTGCCTTTATCTATCTGACCAAGACAGGGAGACTGAAAGATGCCATTGTGAAAGTGAGCGGATCGCTCTATTTGATTGCTTTTTGTGGTCTGAGTATTTTAGTATCTGCCTATTATTTAAATTGGCATGGCATTTTAATTGGCTTAGGGATGAGCATGATTTTTGGTTTCGCCATGTTTGTGCGCACAGTGATGACAAAATCGTTGTTAGAGAGCATTTTGAAGATGTGCTGTATCGCCAGCATCTTTAGCTGTGGAGTGGCTGTTATACAGCAATTAGCTATGGCGGGAGACTCCAGCTATCGGGCCAGTTCCACATTCTACAATGCTAATTACTATGCGACAATTATCGAGTTTGTGGTGATTTTCTGTAGCTATAAACTGATGCAGGAAAATACGCGCAAACAAAAGTTGCTCTATATTGTGACCATTTTTGTGAATGTAATTGGGCTATATCTTTGCGACTGCAGAACAGTATGGGTTGCATTGATCGCAGGCGTTATCATCATGTTATTCTTCGCAAAGCAATATAAGGTGATTCTCATTGCCTTAGGGGCAAGTGCTGCATTCCTCGTCGCCCTTTACTTCTTACCAGCCCTTTTCCCACGGATGGATTCCATTGATTCGTCCTTTGAAGTGCGGGAATCTATATGGATCACGGCGATGAAGGGCATTTTGGCAAATCCGCTGTTTGGGCAGGGAGGTGCTACCTATGGTCAGATCTACAGCCTCTATGGTGGACACCCGACCTTTCATGCGCACAACTTGTTTCTAGACCCGCTGCTGAATTTCGGCATTGTGGGGACGAGTTTGCTCATAGTGTATTTGGTGAGAAACTGCTACCCTATTTTAAAGATGTATACCAAAAAGACGGATCCCCAGCTGTTTGCCATGTTGGTGGGAATTCTCTCCAGTGTATTGGTTCATGGTATGATGGATACCACAGTATTTTGGGTACAAACAGGTTTGTTGTTCATGGTCTTATTGGGTAGCGCGGATATTTATGGAAATAAGCAAGTGGTATACCGTGCAGAAAAATACAGACCCAAAGTGCGTGTCCGTGTGTATAGTTCAGCGAATCGCAGCAGCGTAGGTGGCCAAACCAATTCCAGAATGCTGAGCGAGACAGCAACTCCTATCTCGCATAATGGAAAGCTGTATAAACATAAGACTACCAGGTAGTGAGCGGGCAGAGAAATCTCACAGAGAGGGATTACCTCAAATTAAGGGCAATCTACAAGCGGAATCAGCCTAGAGAGGTTAGTAATTCCAAAATGAAATGGCAGTAGCCCCAATATCCTAGGCGAGTATTCGTTTATTTTAAATAATAAAGTAAAAGGACCACCTGAAAAATATTGAATGCAGGTGGCTTTTTTTGTAGAAACGGCAAACACCGGAAGTTCAAATTTGAATGGGGATGGATGATTTAGATTTTATGATTTACAAATACGATATGCAGTGTTATAAAAAGAGTAAGACAATAGAATAGCTGCCCCAAAAACACTGTAGAATTGGCAATGTGAGGAGGAGAAATGAAATGAAATTGGGTATTATTAGATGCATGCAGACAGAGGATTACTGTCCTGGGACGACGGATTTTAAAGCGGTTCGAGAAAAACAGGGCGTTTTTACAGGAGTGGAAGATGAGATAGAGATTGTGGGGTTCATCAATTGTGGCGGATGCCCTGCCAAAAAGGCAGTTTTAAGGGCGAGACAGTTGGTGGAAAGAGGTGCGGATACTATTGCTTTTGCTTCGTGTATCCAAATGGGAACGCCTATTGGATATCCCTGCCCATTTGCAAAAAAGATGAAAGAGCTTATACAGAGGGATTTGGGAGATGGGGTTCAAATTCTAGACTACACGCACTAAAGCATATCACTGATAACACAAAAGGCCGCGAAACTCGCGGCCTTATATATTT
>CAJJPW010000124.1 GCA_905193725.1 uncultured Eubacteriales bacterium | reverse complement strand
GGAATAAGGGAAGAGAAGGAAGAGGCAGAGCAACATCTGCCTCTTTTTGATATATATTTATGGAATACAAAGGAGGATATCAAGCGATGGAAGTCTCGCGAAGGTCTGTGGAGGACTTTTCTTCCGGATGGCTTTTCACGCTTTTTTAGATGAAGTCCGAAAAAACGGCCGCCGCATTAAACTAATCCAGTGATAGATTTTTTTGCGTAGATGTATGGCAGCTTGGAGCAGACGAAAAAGAACAGGATGGTAGATATAATTGAGCTCTCCTATCAACTCAACGGCACTTCCTCCAAACCCTTTTTTAAACCGGTAAAGTCCAAAAAGGGGATTCTTGGGCGATGGATTGCCTGGTACACCACGTAAATCGTAAGTGTGAGCCCCTTTGGCAATACACCAGCAAATGGCGTTCCACTGTATGAGATAGGGAGCCATACAATCCCTGTGGATATTGGCGGATGCGCCATAGAGATATAGTCCTAGGCCAGAAAATAGACCACAGATCTCAGCGGCAATACACTGCCCCTGGTAGAAGGCCAAAAAAAGTTGGCAGTTTTCTGGACCTAAGCTGTCGTAGAGGCGATAGAAATACGAAATAGACCGAATCGTAAACCCATCTCGCTGAGCAGTGGTGCGCAAAAGCTGATAGAAAAGGGGAATTTGCTCCCGGGACCCAACCTCTACATGGACACCTTTGCGCTGCGCCAAGCGGACATTGTATCGATGTTTGGAGGAAAAGGAAGAAAAAATCTGCTCTGGCGTCTGGCCGGTGAGAGGAATGCGCCACACATATCTGGCTTGAATTCCCTCAAAATTGGAGTACGTATCGCAAATTTGAAATCCCAAATTCTTCATGGCCATGCGAAAATCAGTATTATCTGTGGAGACAGGAGGATCCAGCGTTATGTAAAGAGCTCGGTATGCTTTAGAGATTTTAGAAATTTTTTTGGATATTTGTGTGAGCGTATCTACATCATCCCACTGACAGACAGGACCGCGGCTGAGATACATGAGGGAAAAAGGCAAGCAGCCGATTTTTCGTATGCGGACGCAAGCGGTTCCTTGTATACTTCCGAGAGCATTGCGGATGATGATGTATTCGCTCATCCAGTCCTGTTTGACTTTTGACCAAAGCTCACTTTGAAACAGATGGCCATTGGGATGATTCATCACAAACTGGTTGTATTCTTCTATTTGTTCTTTGGTGTGTAACTGCATGATAATCCCTCCTAGGATATATGGTAGAGAGTTTTTGCATCGTATTTGCACCAAACTGGTTTCATTTTAGATACAATTGATAGGAAAAAAGATGCAGAAAACTTAAAAATGTGATACACTTTGTAGACCACAATGGGAAAAGAGAGGAGTATTACCGTGCAAGGGAAGAAGTTGGCGAGTAAAATCATTGGCATTCTAATGGCCGAAATGGCCTTGCTAATGGCAGGATGTACGAGTTCGGTGCCTGAGCCTACAGCAAAACCCACCATAGCTATTACACAAGCTCCGAGCCCAAGCCCCAGTCCTTCTCCTACCCCTAAGGAATCGGAGTTGCCCCAGCCTTCGGGCAATCCTGTCTTTTACGCCCGGCCCAATCACTCTGACTTAACAATAGATGGGAAGGTCTACCGGGATGAATTGGTGGACGTGCGGGAAGTGATCCCGGAAATTTCGGTAAATATGATGTATGCGGGATCGGATAACTTCATGGGCAGGCCGCTTTATAGCAGGGATTTATGCCTGCTGCAAAAGGGGACGGCAGAGAAGCTGAAAAAGGCACAGGAAATGGTACAAAAGGACGGACTGACCTTAGTGGTATACGATGCTTACCGACCGCTATCTGTGCAGCAAACCATGTATGAACAGGTAAAGGATTCCAGGTACATTGCCAATCCCCAAAAGGCTCCCTCTCGTCACAATCGTGGAGCAGCAGTCGATGTCACCCTGGCTGATCGTGAGGGTAATTTACTTGACATGCCCTCGGGGATCGATGCCTTCGGAAGTTGTGCCCATAGAGAGCTGCCGGATATTTGGCAATATGAAGAGGGAAGCAAGGAATACAAAAAAATTTTAAAGCAGTATCCGGACATTTTAGAGTATCCTGCTCGCACAGAGGAGCAAATTGAGAACATGAATTACCTGACCCAGGTGATGGAAGATTGTGGATTTACCACGATTTCCACCGAGTGGTGGCACTTTGACGATAAAGATTATGCCAAATACCCAGCTACAGACCACGATTTTTCGCTTATCCCCGTGGTAAAGGAGTATATTTGATGAGAAAAGATAAAAAAATTCAAAAAAACCCGATATTATCGAGAAAAAACTATTGCATAAAAAATTTTTTTAAGATATAATACAAATGTTGCGCTACAGGCAAGTTGTGTATTTTTTTAAGCGCATGGGGCGCAAACAGCGCTGTGATGGGAATACAGAGGTGGAGACGTCTACCAGAGCATCCTAAAACAGCAGTAAAGGGATGAGGCGAAAGGTTGCCGTACGCCATACGGGTTATTTTCGCTGACAAATGTCTGTGCAATCAGGCGGCGGGCTCACATACCGCCTCGAAAAAGTCATATGACACACGTGGCAAAGTGTATGTGGGTACTGAAAAAAAGGAGGACAAAATATGGCAAGCCAAAGAATCAGAATTAAGCTAAAAGCTTATGATCACAATCTTATCGACCAATCGGCAGCTAAGATTGTGGACACGGCAAAGCGGACAGGGGCAAAAGTGTCGGGCCCTATTCCATTGCCTACACAAAAGGAAATCATTACGATTTTAAGAGCGACACACAAATACAAAGATAGCAGAGAGCAATTTGAGATCAAAACCCATAAGCGGCTAATAGACATTCTAGAGGCCAACGCGAAGACCACGGACTCCCTTATGAGACTGGATTTGCCAGCGGGTGTTGATATCGAAATTAAGCTCTAATTCGATTTCGTAAGGAGGTACCATAGATGCTTAAAGCAATACTTGGAAGAAAAGTTGGAATGACACAGATCTTCTTAGAAGATGGCGTTATCGTTCCGGTAACAGCAGTAGAAGCTGGCCCTTGCGTAATCGTGCAAAAGAAGACCCAAGAGCAAGATGGCTATTGCGCGGTACAAGTTGGTTTTGGCGATATCCGGGAAAAACTGGTGAACAAACCAATGCAAGGTCACTTCAAAAAAGGTGGCGTATCTGCAAAACGCTATTTGAGAGAGTTCAAAGTTGCGGATGGAGCGGATATCGAGCAGGGCAGCGAATACAAAGCAGATGTCTTTGAAATGGGAGATAAAGTTGACGTGAGCGGCATCTCCAAAGGTAAGGGATACCAGGGCACAATCGCAAGATGGGGCACTCACAGAGGTCCGATGGCTCACGGCTCTAGATATCACAGAGGTCCGGGTTCCATGGGCGCGTGCTCTTCCCCGAGCAAAGTATTTAAGGGAAAGAAACTCCCAGGACACGGCGGTATGTTGAGAAAGACGATCCAAAACCTGGAAATCGTCAAAGTAGATGCGGATAAAAATCTAATTTTAATCAAAGGCGCGATTCCAGGCGCTAAAGGCGGGCTCGTGGAAATCAAAGCTAGCGTAAAAGGTTAATCGAGCTTGAAAGGAGGAAGCTTAAATGCCTAATGTAACTATTTATAAAACAGATGGCACGCAGGCAGGTCAAATTACTTTAAATGACGATATATTTGGCGCTGAAATAAATGAGAGTGCAATGCATCAAGTAGTCGTGGCTCAGTTGGCCAACAAAAGACAAGGCACTCAGTCCACTCTCACCAGATCTGAAGTGAGAGGCGGCGGCATTAAACCCTGGAGACAAAAGGGGACAGGCAGAGCTAGACAGGGCTCCATCAGGGCGCCACAATGGACAAAGGGAGGCGTAGTATTTGCGCCAAAGCCCAGAACATACAAAACAGTTGTCAACAAGAAGATTAAAAGACTTGCTCTGAAAAGTGCTCTTTCTATGAAAGTAGCAGAAGAGGACATCATCGTATTGGAAGACTTGGCACTCAGCGCAGCGAAAACCAAAGAAATGGTAAAGGTGCTGAGCAACCTGAAAGTAGAAGGTAAAGCGCTCATCGTCACAGCGGGTAAAGATGAAACTGTGGTTCGCGCTTCCAGAAACCTGCAGGGGATCAACACCATCAGCGCAGACACCATCAACGTCTATGACGTAGTCAACAGCGGCAAGCTGATTATGACAGTGGATGCAGTGAAAAATGTAGAGGAGGTTTATGCGTAATGGAACATGTGCACGATATTATCAAAAAACCTGTGCTCACAGAAAAGAGTTACGACTTTATTCCTCAAAAGAGATATACCTTTCTGGTGGATGTAAGGGCAAACAAAACACAAATTAAACAGGCTGTGGAAGAAATTTTCGATGTACAGGTAAAAGCCGTAAACACATCGAGAAAAATGGGTAAGATGAAAAGACAGGGCCGGACAGAAGGCAGAAGACCTGAGACCAAAAAGGCCTATGTAACGCTTACTGAAAAGAGCAAACCTATTGAATTCTTCGAAAGCATGGCCCAATAAGACATAAATAAACTGGGTTAGGAGGAACGTTAATATGGCAATTAAAAAATATAATCCGACTTCTCCGGGTAGAAGATTTATGTCGGTTTCGACTTTTGAAGAAATCACAACCACTACTCCAGAGAAATCTTTACTCGTATCGTTAAGTAAAACAGGTGGCAGAAATGCCCATGGAAGGATTACCGTTCGTCATCACGGCGGCGGCGCTAAGAGAAAATACAGAATTATCGATTTCAAACGCAATAAGGATGGGATTCCTGCAAAGGTAGCGACGATTGAGTACGATCCCAATAGAACGGCAAACATCGCATTGCTCCACTATGCAGATGGAGAAAAGAGATATATCTTAGCTCCTTTGGGCCTCAAAGTAGGAGATACTGTGCTCTCCGGCGAGACAGCAGATATTAAGACAGGCAATGCCCTGGCGATCAAAGACATCCCAGTGGGTACGCTGATTCACAACATTGAGCTGAAGCCTGGCAAGGGTGGTCAGCTGGTGAGAAGCGCTGGAAATGCTGCACAGCTCATGGCAAAAGAAGGGAAAAACGCCCAGGTGCGTCTCCCCTCCGGTGAAGTGAGAATTGTCCCCGTGCTGGCAAAGGCTACCATCGGTCAAGTGGGCAATGTGGACATTGAAAACGTTAATATCGGCAAAGCCGGTAGAAAAAGACATATGGGTATCCGTCCTACCGTAAGAGGTTCGGTTATGAACCCCTGTGATCACCCACATGGTGGTGGTGAAGGAAAATCTCCGATCGGTCGTCCCGGCCCTGTTACTCCTTGGGGGAAACCAGCGCTTGGATACAAGACCAGAAAGAAGAAGAATCCTTCTGACAAACTCATTGTAAAACGCAGAAATGCAAAATAACGCGTTGCAGAGCAGAAGAATTCAGGAAGGAGTGTATCAAAGGTAAATGAGCAGATCAGTAAAAAAAGGACCTTTCGTTTCCGAAAAACTCTTAAAGAGAATTCAGGAGATGAATGAGAAAAACGAGAAAAAAGTTTTAAAAACATGGTCAAGGCCATCTACAATATTTCCTGACATGGTAGGGCACACCATTGCCGTACACGATGGAAGAAAGTTCGTGCCTGTATACGTAACCGAAGACATGGTAGGACATAAGCTTGGCGAATTTGCGCCAACTCGTACCTTTAGAGGTCACGCAGGCGAAAAATCGTCAAGATAACTTAAGGAGGAATTAAAATGGCAACACGTCAAAGAGAAAAGGCGCAAAAAAGGCGTGAAGAAAAGGATAAAAGGCCACAGGCTACCGCAAAGTACGTCCGCATCTCCTCCCGTAAGGTAAAGGCTGTTATTGACTTGATTCGCGGCAAGAAGGTTGCAGAAGCTTTAGGCGTGAAATGCTATGATAAGGAACTTCTTACCAGAGCGGCACAGGAAAGTGGTTTCTGTGAGGAAATGATCCAGAACCATGATGAGAGACCTACCAATTCTTTCCTGTATAATCTGGTGATGGATACTTATTCTTTCGGCTACAATGCATCCTCTTTTGTAGATATGCCTATCAGCCACAAAGTATTTCTTGCACAGTTCGATACGATCAAGAAGATCGCCGATGAAGGCCCTTGCGTTATTGTAGGCCGTTGTGCAGATTATGCTCTGGCAGATTACAAGAACTGCATCAATCTGTTCATCTTCGGCGATGACGACGTGAAGACCAAACGTATCATGGCCAGATATGATCTGACGGAAGCCAAGGCAAAGGAAATGATCACGAAGAAGGATAAGCAGCGTCAGAGTTACTACAACTATTATTCTTCCAAGAAGTGGGGCAGAGCTGATAGTTACGATCTGTGTATCAACAGCAGCATCCTCGGCATCGAAGGAACCGTAAAGCTGATCATTCAGTATGTGGAAGACTTCGAGAAGAAAAATAATGCAGATATTCTGGAAAAGTAGATATCTGAAATATTTTTCAATAAAAAATAAAATTATATCTTGACGATTAGGGCGCCTCATGTTATTATACTACGGTATGCCGCATAACTAGGTATAAGTGTGTCGGATTTTAGAATCCTTTACCACCAAAGTTAGCGAGTAAATAATAGGAGGTGCCTTATTATG